>CBDTVQ010000016.1:0-14352 GCA_965364045.1 uncultured Tessaracoccus sp.
TGACTGCGCTGTCATCGTGTGCACTCCAGGAGGAGGTCTCCACGCAACGAGGCTCCGACCTCGGCTGGTTGTGGGGACTCATTGGAGTCGTCGCGCTGTTCGTGCTCGGGGGAATCGTCTACAAGATGCGCAACCCGAGGCGCCGCCCGGATCCGAACGCTCCGCACGCTCCGGAGGGCCGCATCGTCGTCAAACGTGGTGGCAAGAAGTTCAAACAGTGAGGCCCCTACGACTACGGGCCCAGGGTCCCGGACGATCCGTCCAGCGTCCCGAAGTTTTATCACCACGGACCCGGCTTCTAGGCCAACTGGGTCACACCTTCTCCGGTGATACTCCCGGAATGTTCGCGGGACGGGGCCCGTTGTAGTCGGGACCGTAGGCACCGGATGCCGGACGACGCTTGCGCATCGGCGCGGAGACTCCGGGCGCCAGGCGTCGGGAAATGACGAGAAAACCGGTGTGTGCACTGGTGCCATGACCGGGCCGAATTGCAAGGCCCTCGGCGTGCCAGTCGCGAACGGTCGTCTCGGTGGCGTGGGGTTCGGTGAAACCGCCATGGGCGCGGAACGTGTCAGTGACGCGGCCGAGTTGGGTGGCCGTGGCCACGTAACAGCAGACGACGCCGCCCGGCTCCAGCCGCTCGCCCACTGCTTCAATGCATTCCCACGGGGCGAGCATGTCCAGAATCACCCTGTCCAGGCGGTCATCGCGGATCTCCTCCACCAGATCTCCGACGGTGAGTTGCCAGGCGGGATGCTGACCGTCGATGAAGAATTCGACGTTCTTGCGTGCCACCTCAGCAAACTGCTCGCGCCTCTCATAGGAATGGAGCTGTCCCTCGGGACCGATGGCCCGCAGCAGGGCCATGGTCAGCGCGCCGGAGCCCACCCCAGCCTCCAGCACGCGGGCGCCGGGGAAGATGTCGGCCCACATCAGAATCTGGGCTGCATCCTTGGGGTAGATGACGGCGGCCTCACGGGGCATCGCCACCATGTATTCACTCAGCAGGGGGCGCAGCACGAGGTACTGCATACCCCCGATGGACTTGACCGTGACGCCCTCGGGTCCACCGATCAGCTCATCGTGGCTGACCGCGCCCTTGGTGGTGTGCCACGTGGCACCCTCCTTGAGCATCAGGGACTTACGGCGCCCCTTGGAGTCCGTGAGCGTGACACGCTCTCCCGCTTCGAGGGGCCCGCGGCGTACGCCAGAAAGATTGGTCATGAAGAGTTGCCCTCCGGGCTCGCTGTGTTCTCGGATCTACTTTGCGCTGAAGTACTTGGCTTGCGGGTGATGGACGACGATGGCGTCGGTGGACTGCTCCGGGTGCAGCTGCAATTCCTCGCTCAGCTCCACGCCTATGCGTCCCGGCTCCAGCATCTCCACCAGCTTGATGCGGTCCTCCAGGTCCGGGCAGGCCGGATATCCGAAGGAGTAGCGGGAGCCACGATAGGCCTGGGAGCGGATGGCGTCGTCGACGTCGCCGTCCTCGGAGACCAATCCCAGCTCGATCCGGGTGCGATGGTGCCAGAACTCGGCGAGAGCCTCCGTCAGCTGCACGGACAGGCCGTGGAGCTCCATGTAGTCGCGGTACGAGTTGGCCTCAAAGAGCTTGTTGGCGGCCTTGGCCACGTCCGGGCCCATGGTGACCAACTGCATGCCCAGCACGTCTGGTCCCAACTCTGCGCTCTCTTGTTCGTCACGGAAATAGTCAGCCAGGCACAGCTTCTTGTCGCGACGCTGACGGGGAAACGTGAAACGCGTCAGCTCCCTCGAAGGATCGTCGGGATGGCCGACGATGAGAGTCTCGTTCTCGCTGTGCACAGGCCAGTAGCCGTGGACGACGCCGAAGGTACCCAGCCCCTCTGTCTTGATGCGGTCCATCCACATCCGCAGACGGGGCAGTGCTTCGGTTTCCACCAGCTCTTCGTAGCTGACGCCGTCGCGCACCCCACGAAGGCCCCACTGGCCCATGAAGGTGGCGCGGTGGTCCAGCCATTCTGAGACCTCGGCCAACGAGATGCCCTTGACCACCCGGGAGCCCCAGAACGGCGGGGTGGGCACATCGATGCGTCGGGCAACGTCGGAGCGCACGCCCAGTTCGGGCTCCTCGATCGCCTCGATCGTCTTCTTGTACACCCGCTTGGGTTTGAGCGCGGGCAACGCGGCGCCCGGCACACCCCGCTTGACGGCCATGACGGCATCCATGAGGGCCAGTCCGTCGAACGCGTCGCGGGCATAGCGCACCTCGCCCTCGAACATGTCCCCCAGATCGTGCTCGACGAACGCGCGCGTCAGCGCGGCGCCGCCCAGCAGGACGGGGTACTTGTCCGCGAGACCGAGTCGGTTGATCTCGGCCAGGTTGTCCTTCATGACGATCGTGGATTTGACGAGCAACCCCGACATCCCGATGGCGTCAGCATTCGATTTCTCCGCCGCCTCGATGATGGCGTTGATGGGCTGCTTGATGCCGATGTTGACCACCGTGTAGCCGTTGTTGCTGACGATGATGTCCACGAGGTTCTTGCCGATGTCGTGGACGTCGCCCCGCACGGTTGCCAGCACCAGGGTGCCCTTGCCCGCCGCGTCCTGCTTCTCCATGTGTGGCTCGAGGTGCGCGACGGCGCTCTTCATCACCTCGGCGGACTGGAGGACGAATGGGAGCTGCATCTGGCCGGAACCGAAGAGTTCGCCCACCACCTTCATGCCGGAGAGAAGATCGTTGTTGATGATGTCGAGCGCTGGCTTGCTCACCAGTGCCTCGTCGAGGTCAGCCGCCAACCCCTTGCCCTCGCCGTCGATGATGCGCCGCTGGAGGCGCTCCTCCAGGGGCAGGGCGGCCAGTTCTGCGGAACGGGAAGCACGGGCGGAGGCGGCAGTGACGCCCTCGAAGAGGTCCAGATACTTCGTCAGGGGGTCATAGCCCTCCGCGCGACGGTCGTACACCAAGTCGAGCGCCACCTCACGCTGCTCATCCGGGATGCGGTCCATGGGGATGATCTTGGCGCTGTGGACGATGGCCGAGTCCAGACCGGCTTTCACGCACTCGGCGAGGAACACGGAGTTCAGCACGATGCGGGCGGCCGGGTTGAGGCCGAAGGAGACGTTGCTGACTCCCAGTGTGGTGCGCACCCGGGGGTAGCGCTCCTTCAGCTCGCGGATGGCCGCGATGGTCTCGATGCCGTCGCGGCGGGTCTCCTCCTGGCCAGTGGCGATGGGGAAGGTGAGGCAGTCGACGAGGATGTCGCCGACGTCCATCCCCCAGTTGCCGGTGAGGTCCTCGATGAGGCGCGAGGCGACGCGCACCTTCCATTCGGCGGTGCGCGCCTGGCCCTCCTCGTCAATGGTGAGGGCGACCACCGCGGCGCCGTGCTCCTGCACCATCGGCATGACGCGGCCAAAGCGGGACTCCGGGCCGGACCCGTCCTCGTAGTTCACGGAGTTGATGGTGCAGCGTCCCGCCAGGCGCTCCAGGCCAGCCTGGATGACGGGCGGCTCAGTGGAGTCCAACACCACAGGCAGCGTGACGGCCGTGTTGAGGCGAGATGCCATCAGGTCCATGTCGGCGACGCCGTCGCGGCCCACATAGTCGATGCACAGGTCCAGGACGTGGGCGCCGTCGCGAGCCTGGCTCTTGGCAATCTCAACGCATTCGTCCCAGTTGCCGTCCAGCATGTGCAGCTTGAAGGCCTTCGAGCCGTTGGCATTGGTGCGCTCGCCAATGTTGAGGTAGCTGGCGTCCTGGGCCAGTGGCACTTCGATGTAGAGGCTGGACACCGAATTGTCCTTGGGAACATCGCGCTTGACCACGGGAGTACCGGAGAACCGCTCGGCAAGCAGCCGGATGTGCTCCGGTGTCGTGCCGCAGCAGCCACCGATGACGGCCAGGCCGTAGTCCCGCAGGTAGTCCCCCAGGGCGTCCGCCAGGCCTTCCGGACCGAGCGGGTACCGGGCGCCGTCTGCGGTCAACTCGGGCAGCCCTGCGTTGGGCATGGCGCCCGTGGCGATGCCAGCGCGGCGGGCGAGGTGGCGCAAATGTTCGCTCATCTCCGCCGGGCCGGTGGCGCAGTTCAGCCCGATGACGTCGATGCCGAGAGCCTCCAGCGTGGTCAATGCTGCACCGATCTCGGAGCCCAACAGCATCGTGCCGGTGGCCTCGACGGTGACGTTGACGAAGATGGGGAGATCGACACCGAGCTTGGCGCGGGCACGCTTGACCGCGATGACGGCCGCCTTGGCCTGCAGCAGGTCCTGGCTCGTCTCGATCTGCACGGCGTCAATACCGCCGGCAACCATGGCTTCAATCTGGAGTTGGTAGGCGTCGCGGATCTCGGCGAATCGGATGTGACCCAGGCTGGGAAGCTTGGTTCCCGGCCCCACGGATCCCAGCACGAAGCGCGGCTTCTCCGTCGTGGAGAACTCATCAGCCACGCCCCGGGCGATGCGGGCAGAGGCCAGCGCCAGCTCCTCGAGACGGTCTTCGATGTCGTACTCACGCAGCGCCGCGAGGTTGGTGCCGAAGGAGTTCGTCTCCACACAGTCGGCCCCGGCCTCGAAGTAGGCACGATGCACAGCCGCGACGATGTCCGGCCGCGTCACGTTCAACACTTCGTTGCAGCCCTCGAGGCCCTGGAAGTCGGTATCCACGTCCAGATCCCCGAAACTCTGGAGCATTGTTCCCATCGCACCGTCGGCGACGAGGACTTTGGTGTTCAGATGGTCACGAATAGAGCTGGGCACGCGGGTCACTCTAACCCGGAAATGGGGAGGCACTCATCCGAGGTTCACGGACGCGCACGGTTACGGCTCCAGCACCACCAGCTCGTGGACACCTAGACTGATGCTCATGCGGTTTGATCATCTTGCCCCATTTCGCGACCTGGCCGTCGTCATCGCCTTCGGCGGATGGAACGACGCCGGTGGCGCTGCGAGCGACACCGCCGAACACATCCTGAACAAGTACGACCGCATCGAGCTCGCCTCCATCGATGACGAGCACTACTTCGACTACCAGGCAACCCGTCCCCATCTGCGACGTTCCCCGGATGGCCCCTTCATTGAATGGCCGGCCATCACCCTCACACTGGTGCGGCACCCCGAGCGCGACATCCTCGTGGTTGTCGGGCCTGAACCGAGCCTGCTGTGGCGAAGTTTTGCTGCGGAGCTGATAGGTCTCATCCAGAGCCTGGACCCTCAATTGGTCATTCTGCTCGGTGCCATGCTGAGCGACACGCCCCACTCACGGCCACTGCCCGTCTCAATGTTCACCTTCGATTCCGCGCTCCGCGAACTGTTGGACCTCGAGGCTTCCAGCTATGAGGGGCCAACCGGTTCAATCGGCGTCATCAACCAGATGCTGATCGCGCAGGGACTACCGACCGCCTCGATGTGGGTGGCGATCCCCCACTACGTTGCCAACCCGCCCAGTCCCAAGGGGCAGCAAGCGCTGCTCAGCAGGCTGGAGCAGGTGCTCGGTCTGTCATTGGACTACGACGATCTGCCCGACGAGGCGGTGAAGTGGACGGCCGCCGTCGACGAACTCAGCTCCGAGGATCCGGATGTGGCCGAATACATCGAACAACTGGAAGAGGCCAAGGACGCCCACGACGTGGAGGGTGCCACGGGAGACACCATTGCGGCGGAGTTCGAGCGCTATCTGCGTGGCCGCGGTGACGGCCGCGCGAAAGACGGCCCCCGCCACGGCTGAGGGCCTGGCGTCGCGAAGCCGGCTCAGTGCTGACAGGCGGCGACGGCAAGGTCCCGCAACTGCCCCACCATGGCATCCGGCTCGGGCGCGTTGAAGACTGCTGAGCCGGCCACGAACGTGTCCGCCCCAGCCTCTGCGCAGCGCTCGATGGTGGATGTGGACACGCCACCGTCCACCTGCAACCAGATGGGGCGATCGCCGATCAGTTCGCGCGTGCGTCGGATCTTGGGCAGCACGAGGTCCAGGAAGGACTGACCACCGAATCCGGGCTCGACGGTCATCAGTAGCACCATGTCCACCTCGCCGAGCATGTCGGCAAAACCGTCGATCGGCGTGGCGGGCTTGAGTGCGATGGAGGCGCGGGCCCCCAGCTTCCGCAGTTCACGAGCGAGACGGATGGGCGCCGCAGCGGCCTCCACGTGGAAAGTGACCGACTCAGCTCCAGCCTCGGCAAAGGCGGGAGCCCAACGGTCGGCGTCCTCGATCATGAGGTGAATGTCGAGCATCTTGTCGGTGGCCTTGCGGAGTGACTCCACCACGGGCAGCCCGATGGTCAGGTTGGGTACGAAGTGGTTGTCCATCACGTCGATGTGGATGGCGTCCGCTCCGGGAATCCGCCCCACTTCGGCGCTCAGATTGGCAAAGTCTGCGTTCAGGATGCTGGGAGTGATGCGCATGCCGCTCACCCTAGCCGCACGCATGTGCTTGTCTGGGACAAGGGTTGTTGTCCGACGAGGATGAGGAGCTGTCGAGGAGCATGGACGCCCACGAGCTGATGGTCATGGAGGAAATCCAGCAACGGGTCCTCTGGTTGGCGACGAACATGATCGAACACGCAAACCACGTGCGGCCCAATCCGGACGGCGTCAAGGTGGGTGGGCACCAAGCCTCCTGCGCGTCCATGGTGACACTCATGGCGGCGCTGTACCTGCACCATCTGGACGCCGACGACTTCGTGGCGGTCAAACCTCACGGCAGCCCTGTGCTGCACGCACTGAATTACCTCATGGGTACGTTGGACCGGTCCTGGCTCACCCAGCTTCGCGCACACGGGGGCCTGCAGGCGTATCCGTCTCGCACGAAAGACCCGGACCGGGTCGATTTCTCCACAGGATCCGTGGGACTCGGCCCCGCCGCCACAATCTTCGCCGCGGCCACGCGCAACTATGTGGACGCGCACTTCGGCGAGCGGAGCCCTTCACGCTTCGTCGCTGTGCTCGGCGACGCCGAGTTGGACGAGGGCAACGTCTGGGAAGCAGTGCACGATCCAGCCACCAACCGTCTGGGGTCGGTGACATGGATCGTGGACTTCAACCGGCAGTCGCTGGACCGGGTGGTCCCCGACATGCGCATCAGCCCTTGGCATGCGGCTTTCGAGGCCCATGGCTGGCAGGTCATCCAATTGAAGTACGGACGGCTGTTTCGGACGTTCGAAGCCGAGCACGACGCCGGGGCGCTGCGAGACTGGATCGACGAAATGCCGAACGAGCGTTACCAGGCGCTGTTCGGCCTGGATCCGACGGAACTACGGAGCAGTTTCCTGCAGGGCGCACCGCAGGATGTCGCAGATCTGCTCGTCGAACTCACGGATGAGGCCGTCGCCGAACTCGTGACGGATCTCGGCGGGCACGACCTGCCGAGCGTCATCGAGGCGCTGGAGCAGGCGGATCGCGACACCACCCGCCCCACCGTCATCTTCGCCTACACCCACAAGGGCTGGGGCCTACCCATTCAGGGCAACGCCCGCAACCACGCCGCTGTGCTGTCCAGCGACCAGGTGGTGAAGCTGCGCGACGCGCTCGGCCTCTCCGAGGACACAATGTGGGACCGCTTCCCCGACGATTCCCCCGCCGGCCGTCTGCTGGAAGAGCGTGGCCGCCATCTCGCCCGTACCGCGCCAACCCCCGGGGACACAGCGGTTGTTCCGGCTTCGACGTCGCCCCGCACATCCCGCCCAACGAGCACACAGGAAGCGTTCGGCCGGGTGCTCGTGGATCTGTCGCGCGACGCCGCGGTCCAGCCCTTCCTGGTCACGACGTCGCCGGATGTTGCAACGTCCACCAACTTGGCGGGCTGGATCAACCGGGGTGGAGTCTTCGCGGAGCACGAACGCCGCACGTGGTCTCACGATCCGATGTTGAGATGGTTGGAGGGTCCAACAGGCCAGCACCTGGAACTCGGCATCTCGGAAATGAACTTCTTCCTGCTGCTCTCCCAGCTGGGACTGTCCACACACTTCTCGGGCCAGCCGCTGCTGCCGGTGGGCACTGTCTACGACCCCTTCGTCTGTCGCGGCTTGGACGCCCTCATCTACGCCCTGTACTCCGGCTCTTCCTTCCTGTTCGCCGGCACCCCGTCAGGCACCACACTTGCGCCGGAGGGTGGAGCCCACCAGTCAAGCATCACGGCCTCCATCGGCATGGAGTTGCCCGGCCTGACCCTGCATGAACCCGCCTACGTGAAGGCGTTGGACTGGCTGATGTGCGACTCCTTGGCGCGGATCGCCGCCGCTGATGGAATCACGGCCGATTCACACTACTTCCGGCTCACCACCCGTCCGCTGGACCAGAGTCCCTTCGAGGACATCGCACGACGCAACGGGGATGAAGTGCTGCGCCGTCAGGTGTTGTCCGGCGCCTATCTGCTGCGGACCGCCGATCCGGATGACAGTGGTCCCCGTGTCGCTCTCGTCGGCTGCGGCGCGGTACTGCCCGAGGTGCTGGAGGCGGCAGACCAACTCAGCGATGAGGGCATCCTCGTGGATGTGGTCGACGTGCCAAGTCCCGGACGGCTGCACCGGGCCTGGCGTCAGGAGGTGACACGTGGTGTCAGGACTGCGCGTGTACCCGGCCTCCCCGGACCTCTGCGGGCTTGTTTCTCGAAGCAGATACCGATCGTCACGGTGCACGACGCCTCCAGCCACGCCCTGGCATGGTTGGGCGGTGCGCTGGGTGTGCCGATGGCATCGCTGGGTGTCGACGATTTCGGACAGAGCGGTGGGGTGCAGGACCTGAGACGTGACCACGATCTGGATGCGGAATCCATCGTCAATGCCGCTCTCGGTGTCATGGGGCTCTGACGGATCCCGCGATCGCTACATCCGGATCAGCGCCAGGAACATGGCATCGGTGTTGTGTCGTTGTGGCCAGAGCTGGACGTAGTCTCCGAGCGCGCAGTCGGGTACTTCCGGGAGGAAGTCAGCGGCGTGCAGCAGGGTTGCCTCGGGGAACTCCTTGAGGACGTCTTCGACCACCTCGGAGGTCTCGGCCCGGTGCGGCGAACACGTGGAGTAGGCCACCACTCCGCCGGCCATGGTGGAGTTCAGGGCAGATCGGAGGAGGTCACGCTGCAGGTCTCCCAGCTGGGCCAGGTCCTCGAAACGGCGGCGCCAGCGGGATTCGGGGCGACGGCGCAGAGCACCCAGGCCAGTGCAGGGGACGTCGGCGATCACGCGAGCAAAGCTTGCGGGCTCCCACGTCGGTGTGCGGCCATCGGACAGGACCACCGAAGCGGTTCCTTCCGGGTAGGCAGACAGCGCCTGTTCCACCAGGGCCGCGCGGTGCTCGGCGCTCTCATTGGCGACGAGCAACTGCCCCCTCTGGCGGGCCAGGCCTGCCAGGAGGGCAGCTTTCCCACCCGGACCTGCGCAGAGGTCCAGCCAGGGACCGTCGGGCGCCTCGACCCGGGACAGGGCCCAGGCCACGAGCTGGGAACCTTCGTCCTGCACCCCGGCGCGCCCCTCCTTCACCGGGGGCAGGTGTGCGGGTACGCCGTTGGCAACCGCACCAAATGGCGAGTACGCGGTGGCGCTGGCGCCCAGACTGGTCAACTCCCTCACCTCGCAGAGACCCGGCCGCACCACCAGCGTGGGGGACGGGGCAACGTTGTTGGCGGCCAACGCATCGGCCACTTCGATCTCGGGAAGAACATCTCGATAGGCCTCCACGATCCAGACGGGATGGTGACCGCGCACGGCCAGCGCACCAGTTGTGTCCAGGTTTCTCGCAAGCTGATTGGTCCATGTTGTGAGGTCCTTCGCTGAGACCTTGCGCAGCACGGCGTTGACGATTCCGGTCACTCGCTGGCCGACGGTGGCGCGGGCCAGATCCACGGTGGCGGCCACGGCAGCATGCGGAGCCACGTTCATCGACAACGCCTGATGTGCCCCCAGCCGGAGCAGGTCCACCACGGCAGGCTGCAGCGTGGTCATTGAGCGGCCGGACGCGGCCTCGATGATGGCGTCATAGGTACCCATCAAGCGACAGGTGCCGGAGACCAGTTCGGTGACGAACCCGTTGTCACGGGTCTCCAGACCGGCAGTGGCCAGCTTCTTCGCGAGTGCCAGGTTGGCGTAGGCGTCCTGCGATGTGATTTCTCGCAGCACGTCGAATGCCACCCTCCGGGGGTCCTTCTTCGTCACGTCAGTACCTTTCCTGCAGCGTTGTTGCGAGCCCAGTCGATGGCGGTCATCCGGCGCTTGCCGGCGGGCTGAACCTCCAGCAGTTCCACTTCCTTGTCCCCGGTGGCCACGAACACCTGACGTTTCGTCGTGCGCAACCGGCCGGGCTCCCCCGGCTCGGGATCATCGGCGACACGGGCCCGCATGATCTTGAACCGCTCGCCATCCAGCTCGCACCAGGCTCCTGGATCAGGCGAACACCCCATCACGAGATTGCGAACTCCGGTGGCGGAGGCGCTCCAGTCGATGCGCGCATCCGCCACCGAGACCTTGGGCGCAATGGTGATCCCCTCCTGTGGTTGGGGCGTGGGGACTTCGCCTGCCTCCATGGCCTCCAGGGCGGCCAGAAGTTGCGGAGCACCGGATTCGGCGAGGCCGGACAGCAGTTCGCCAGCGGTGGCATCGGGCATGGGGATGGACGAAGCGCGATACACATCACCAGCGTCCAGCTCGCGGACGATTCGGAAGCAACAGGTGCCGATGGTCTCATCACCTGCCATGATCGCCCGCTGCACCGGGGCCGCTCCCCGCCAGCGCGGCAGCTCGGAGAAGTGCAGGTTGACCCAACCCAGGCGCGGGATGTCAAGAACACGCTGCGGCAGGAGAGCGCCGTAGGCCACGACCGGGCACGCATCCGGTGCGAGAGCCTTCAGCTCGGCAATGAAGTCCTCGTCACCGGGCTTCACTGGTTTCAGGACAGGAATTCTCAGCTCTCCAGCACGGACCGCCACGGGCGACGGCGTCATCCGACGGCCCCGGCCAGCGGGTGCATCAGGTCGGGTCACCACGGCAAGCACGTCGTGCCGGGAGTTCTGTAGAGCGTTGAGAGCCGGGAGTGCCACCTCGGGCGTGCCCGCGAAAACAAGTCTCATCTGTGTGTGCTCATTCGCATCGCTTGTGCTCGTCCTTAATCCAATACCTCGGGGTCCACCTGGATGTACAGCCTCCCACCTTCCTTGCGGGCTGAGCGTATCGCCGCCGCGTACTTGATCCGCCGCACCAGTTCCCGGCCCTGCACGAGCGGCACCCTGAGCAGCGCAACGGTCTCCGCGGTGGGACCGTGCTGGAACTCGTTGGGGCCCAGGATGTCCACGTCCTCGAATGGGTCGTTGTCCAGGAATTCGCGGACGGCCTCGGCATCCCCTCCCACACGAACCGCCTTGACTGCCGGTGGGAGGCCGGCGGCGGTCCGCTCCGCGAGCTCCGCAGAAATGAAGCCACCGACGTCGCCGCGCACCAGGGCCTGCAGCGCCGGATGCTCCGACGGGCCCACCGCCAGAACGCGTCCGCCGTCGCGCGGTCCCCGGCTGAGAGCGATGGCATTGCACCAGCGCCGCATGGATTCCTCCCCCACTCGCAGATCAGCGCGCATGAGCATCAGCTCGGTGTCCAGCAGCAGGATGCCCGCATAGCCTGAGGGAGCTGACGGTTCGGCCCCGGGGGTGGCCACCACTATCGCGGGTGCGTCCGGGACATCATTGCGGATCATTGCCGCCGAACTGTTGATCGCCACCACGCCGGGGAAAGCACGCCCCAGCTCCTCCGCGGTGCGGATGGCTCCGACCACGGGGGCCCGCAACTGCTGGGCGTGGCAGAACTCACACTCCCAGCGAGGTGGCTCGAAACCGCACCATGCGCATTCCAGGGCTCCCCGCCGTTGGCTCCGCAGCGGACCCCGGCACTTCCCGCATCGGGCAGCCTCACCACAGCGCTGGCAGGACAGGCCGGCTGAATGCCCGGCCCGGGGAACCTGGACAAGGACGGGGCCCTCGATCAGGGCCGTCCGCAGGAACTCAAAGGCCATGGACGGGAGCCGCAGCCGGGTGGCCATCGGATCGCGTCGCGCATCCCTGTCCCCGCTGAGCCGCACCGGCGCGGTGACGGCCCGGGTCTGGCCGGGGCTCAGCGCAATCTCCTTCAACCAGCCGCGCTCCACGAGGGCAGCGGCGTCCGTCGAGCGACCATGGGCGGCCATCAGCAACGCGCATCCACTCGCCACACAGCGCAGTACGGCCATGCCACGGGTGTGGGGGTAGGGCGCCCGCGGCTCGGCATGCGAGTCGTTGCCGTCGTCAACCACCACGAGCAGGCCAAGATTCTCCATCGGAGCGAGGATCCCACTGCGGGTGGCCACCAGTACCCGGGCCTGACCACGCCTCAACGCCAGCCAGTTGCGGTAGCGAGCAGAGTCCCCCAGTTCGCCATTGAGCACGGCCACAGAACCGCTCCCGAACGCCTCCTGGAAGCGTGCGAGGGTGTTCTCGAGTTCGCGGATGGTGGGGACGACGACGATGGCGCCCTTGCCCGCGGCCAGCGTCGCCGCGACGGCTTCGAGTACCCCGCCCACGAGATCGCCCGGACTGTCAACGACACAGGGCACCTGCCAGAAGGCGCGTGGACCAACGTCGGTCCCGAGCGCATCGAGGAAGCCCGCGCCGCCAGGGAACTGGGACAGAACCGTTCGGGTCTGGTAGGGCACGGGCATCGGCCACTCACGCTGAGGCGCCTTCTCAGTGGTGGAGTGGCGACGCGGCACAGCCAGGCGCACCACATCGGTCAGGACCCCTGCGTAGTGATCGGCCACTGCTCGGAACAACGCCACGAGTTCATCGTCGAGGATGGGTTCGGACGAGACGACGGACTTGAGCTTCAGTAGCTTCATGTCAGGCTGTGCCTCACCGAAGGAGATCAGCCACCCTTCGCGCGTGCGGCCGGAAAACGGCACCTTCACGCGGCATCCCGGCACAGCCGTTTCCGCCAGGGCATCCGGGATCTCGTAATCGAAGAATCGGTCGAGGTGTGCCAGGGGCACGTCGACGGCAACCCGCGCCACCCGCCGTGGCACTGGCCCCTCGAACAGACCGGGTACCGCCGTCGACATCGCTGGTTTCTCCCTAGAGGTTGCGTGGGTAGGGGCGCCGGTAAAGCGAGCGGGTCATCCGCGCCCGGTCAGCAAGGCGGAGGAGGGAGTCCCACTTTGATCGTTCGGCGACCGACAACAACGATGCTGAGCGGTATGCGGGGGCACGCGAGTCAGGCGACATTCCCTATCCACGCGATCTCTTAGCCCCTGACCGAGCGGGCGAGTGCCTCGGCACGGTCAGTCCGCTCCCAGGCCGCGTCCGGCAGGTCCCGGCCGAAGTGACCGTACGTGCTGAACTGCGAGTAGATCGGACGCAAGAGGTCCAGATCCCTGATGATGGCACCCGGGCGGAGATCGAAGGTGGCCAGCACCGCGTCGCGGATCTGGGCTTCAGGCACCTCGGAGGTACCGAACGTGTCGAGATAGAAACCCACGGGATGAGCCTTGCCAATGGCATAGGCAACCTGGACCTCACAGCGATCCGCGAGCCCGGCGGCCACAACGTTCTTGGCCACCCAGCGCATGGCGTACGAGGCAGAGCGGTCCACCTTGGAGGGGTCCTTGCCCGAGAACGCACCTCCCCCATGACGCGCCATGCCGCCATAGGTGTCCACGATGATTTTCCGACCCGTGACACCTGCGTCGCCCATTGGACCACCGATGACGAAGGTGCCGGTGGGGTTCACCAGCACGCGGGTGTTCTTGGTGCCGAACCCGTATCGCTCCATCACCGGGGCGATGACCTCACGGGTCAGGTCTGGGCGAATGGTCTGCTCCACATCCACCCCCTCGTCATGCTGGGTGGACACCACAACGGTCTCGACGTTGACGGCGCTGCCCTCGTCGTCGTAGGCAATGGTGACCTGTGTTTTGCCATCTGGGCGGAGATAGCCCAGCACGCCGTCCTTGCGCACCTCTGTGAGGCGCTCGGAGAGCCGGTGCGCCAGATCAATGGGCAATGGCATCAATGATGGGGTCTCGTTGCAGGCGTAGCCGAACATGAGCCCCTGGTCGCCGGCGCCCTGGAGGCTGATGATGTCGCGGTCATACTCGACGCGTGCTTCATATGCCGTGTCGACACCCGCGGCGATGTCCGGTGACTGGGCACCGAGTGCCACGGTGACACCGCACGAGGCACCGTCGAAGCCCACGCGCGACGAGTTGTAGCCGATTTCCAGGATCCGCTGTCTGGCAATCGGCGCCACATCAGCGAAGCCGGTGGTGGTGACCTCTCCGGCCACGACCACCAGTCCCGTGGTGACAAGTGTCTCCACGGCAACGCGTGATGCGGCGTCCTGCGTGAGCAGGGCGTCGAGAATGGCG
>CBDTVQ010000017.1:0-14327 GCA_965364045.1 uncultured Tessaracoccus sp.
GAGCTTCGCGAACACGGCCATGATGTCGTGGGATTGGATGCTGTTGGCGAGCGCGGGCCGGGATTCGTCCGTGTCGAGCTGACGGACTACGGCCAGGTCATTGACGCTGTTGGGGGTGTGGACCGCTCCCCCGGGTTCGACGCGGTCGTTCATCTTGGCGCGATCCCGGCCCCCGGGATTTCCACTGACGTGGCCACGTTCCACAACAACATGACGAGCACATTCAACGTGTTCTGGGCGGCTGTGCGCACCGGCATCCGGCGCATCGTCTACGCATCAAGCGAGACCGTCCTTGGCCTGCCATTCGATGTCCCACCCCCTTACATCCCCGTCGATGAGGAGTACGCCCCACGCCCCGAGTCGGTGTACTCGATCGTGAAGACACTTGAAGAGCAGCTGGCGCGCGAGCTGGTGCGTTGGTACCCCGACCTGTCGATCACCGCGCTGCGCTTCTCGAACGTCATGTGGCCCGAGGACTATGCGGAGTTCCCGTCATTCGATGCCGACACCATCACGCGCAAGTGGAACCTCTGGGGCTACATTGATGCGCGTGACGGCGCCCAGGCGATCGAGCGCGCACTCGAGGTGGCACCCACCGGGTTCGACAACTTCATCATCGCCGCGGCCGACACCGTCATGTCGCGGCCGAACGCCGAGCTCGTGGCAGAGGTGTTTCCCGAGACCCCGATCCACGGCGATCTCGGCGAACACGACACCATGCTCGGCATCGAGAAGGCCCGACGTCTCCTCGGCTTCAACCCGCAGCACTCCTGGCGCGACGAGGTCTGAATCGGCGACCGGTGCTCCGGCTATGTTGAAGACATGGGTGCCGATATCAACTTCTACTTCGATCCGGTCTGTCCCTTCGCTTGGATGACCAGCAAATGGGTGCGGCAGGTGCAGGCGCAGCGCGACTACACCGTGGATTGGCGGTTCATCTCGCTGCGTCTGATCAACGCCGAGGTCGACTACGACGCGCACTTCCCACCGGAGTACGAAGCCGGGCACACCGCAGGGCTCAGGCTCCTGCGAGTGGCTGCCCGGGCGCGGGCTGAGCATGGCCGCGAGGCGATGTCACCGTTGTATGCCGCATTCGGGGCACACATCTTCGACACCGCACAGGATCCCGACGATCAGCGCAGCGAGCGCGACGTGCGCGAGCGACGAGGCACGCGTGAGTTCGTGGAGCCGATCCTTGCTGAGGCGGGCCTGCCCCTCGATCTGGCGGGGGCCGTCGATGATGAGTCGTGGGACCTTGAGATCCGCCAGGAAACCGATGAGGCGCTCTCCCTGACCGGGAAGGACGTGGGCACGCCCATCATCCACTTCCAGCCGCCTGAGGGCGCCGCATTCTTCGGTCCGGTCATCAGCCGGCTTCCCAGCGAGGACATGTCGCTCGAACTGTGGGACCACGTCGTGGGACTGGCAGCCTTCCCCGGTTTCGCCGAACTCAAGCGCAGTCTGCGCGAAATGCCGCAACTGGCGGGGCTCGGATTAGGTCCTGACAAGGTGGGTCAGCAGGAGGACTGGCACGGCGGCAGTCGGCGTCGGAAGAAATGACAGGACTCGAGAGGCAGGCAGTATGAGTAACGCGGAGATTCGCAGTCACCAGCAATCCATCGGCGTCCACGCCTCACCCGAGACGCTCTACGATCTGGTCTCCGACATCAGGCGCACCGGAGAGTGGAGCCCCGTCTGCACGAAGTGCTGGTGGGATGACGGCCAGTCCGCACGCGTGGGTGCCTGGTTCACCGGTCACAACGAACTCCCGGAAAGAACGTGGGAGACCCGCTCGGTGGTGGTAACCGCTGAGCGCGCTCAAGAGTTCGCGTGGGTGGTGGGTGGCAGCCTCGTCCGCTGGGGCTTCACCTTCAGCCCCACGGAGACGGGGACGAAACTCACCGAGTCCTGGGAGTTCCTGCCCGAAGGGATCGCGAAGTTCCACGAGAGGTACGGCAAGGACGCCGACGCCGAGATCGCAGACCGCACACAGCAGGCCCACGACGGCATTCCGAAAACACTCGCTGCCATCAAGGCCATCGCCGAGTCCAGCGGCACCACTTCACCCCTCGGGTAATCGTTTCCGATTCCTGCGCTTCGCTTCTGATCCCGCAGCACCCCTTGATGGCCAACGGCAAAGACCTGACCTCCTCGACGACAGCGGAACTCGCAGGACCTCGGACACGTTGACTCCACCCCGTCCTGAGCCGCATCCCGTCATGGATGTGCCCTCCACCCACACAAGCGCGGGCCCCGGGTATTCCCACCCGGGGCCCGCGCCGCTCAGCGACTCAGGGGAGCCGGATCGTGTTGGACCATCCCGATTGGGTGGTTTCGCTGAAGGCATGCACCCGGTACAGATAGGCCACGCCTGAGGTGACGCTCTGGGTGAACGTCCTGGTGTTGGGACCCACCGTGGCGTTCACCAGGTTGGTTCCGTCTGCGTTGGTGCGCTGGATGAGGAACCCGGTTTCGTTGGCCGAATTGTCTGTCCAGTTGAGGGTCACCGTGGAGGTTTTCTTGTTCTTCACGGCGAGCGTGCCGGCCAGGTTGGTGGGGGCCGCCACCGGGTCACCGACGGTTTGTGGCGTGGTACGGCTGTCGACTGTGATCGTCGGGAAGCCGCCCCCTGCTGGGATGTTGTTGAACGCCGGGTCCGAGTAGTCCCACGTGTCCCCGACCGTGTTGATGGCATACACCTGATACTCAAAGACGTTTTTGGTGTTGCCGATCGGATCGACGTACTGGGCCGGGCCGACGGCCGCACCGGTGGTGGTGTTCGCCGTCGGCGCCGTGTCGAGGTTGACGCGTGCCTCGGTCTGGACCATGGCGACCTGGGTGTACGGATCGGTGGAACCGGCGAGTCGACGTTCGACGACGAAGGCCGTCTCGTTCTTCGAGTTGTCGGTCCACTTCACCGTGTAGATCTGGTTCTTGCCCTTGCCAGATCGTGTCGCACTGAGGAAGGTGGGAGCCGCCGGGTTCACGGCCACCGCCTGGGAACGCATCATGTCCATCTCCTCGTGGCTGAGGATGTGGCAGTGGAGCACGTACTCCCAGCCGAAGTTGACATAGTGATTGACCACGTCGATCGGCTCCCCATCGGGGTTGAAGGCGAAGATCGGCAGTCCGGCCGCCTCCTGCTGGGTGGTATTGGCGAGGTACGTGCCGGCTGGCATGGACGGGTCGAGCAACCGGACGCTGTTGGGCAGGCCGCCCCAGTCCTCCGGGATGGGCGGGATGATCGGGCGTAGTGCGACGATCGTGTCCTCGAGCGGGCTGACCCGGACGGTATCTTTCCAGCCGAGTTCCGTGGGGTGGGGTTTGCGCATGATGCCGTCCCAGCCGACGCGGTTCAGCAACTGGACATCGTAGAGGTGGAAGTGGATGGGGTGGGTGTCCACCCCGTTGTGCGTGAACTTCCAGATCTGGGTGCCGTCGTCAGCCTGTGCGATCGGGGTTGCTTCCATCCCCGGCGGCAGTTCCAGCCCGTCGAGGACCTCGGTGGGCGGCATGGTGAAGCCGTACAGGATCATGTTCTGCAGGCCGGCCTGGGCGTTCGGTGTCTCCACACCCAGGAAGCCGCTCATCCGCCCGTATTCCAGCTCGAACGCCTCACCCATCTCGTCCTGCATCATCTTGGGCTTGAGGTTCATCGTGAGCTGTTCAGCAGTCGTTGACGTGGTGAAGGGAGCGCCGGCGTTCGCACCGGTCAGCGGATCGACGTCGCTATCCACGAGCCGGTTGAACGTCAGCGAGGTGTCGTAGATCTGCACCGTGCCGTTGCGCGGGCCCGACGTGGGGAACGCTGTGCCGTAGGCGCCGTTGTACTCCCCCTGGCCCACGATGATCGGCTTCTGCCCGGACTCGAAGACGCCTGACCCATCAGTCTTGTGGGCAAACGCGTTCTGGAGTTGGGCGAAGTCGAACGTCGAGGGTGTGGTGGCGGTGCCCGCAACCTTGATCTGCATCACGGTGCGGGTGTTGGGCCCGTAGCCGGGCAGGGTCGACGGCGCTCCGCCGGAGTCCCGGTAGTCGCCATTTCCGGTGTAGTAGTCGTAACGCGGATCCCGTGCGGGGAAGGCCGCTGGTGCGTCGTTGTAGACGATCAGGGTCTGTCCGGCGTACTGGGACAGATCCACGACCACGTCGAAGCGCTCTGCAGGCGCTACGAGGAGCGAATGCTTGTCCACGTTACCGGCATTGAACACGGTCGGGTCACTCACCCAGGTGGTCGGGTGAGCAGGCACCTCCACCGGCGACGGCAGGAAGCCGCCCTCGGTGCCCATCACGATCCAGGACGGGCCTTCGGTGCCCACAACCGGAGTCGGATGGATTGCTGGGTCCTCGAGCGCGGCCGAGACCTCGCTGGGGTTCAGCTTCACCTCGGTGCACGCGACGCCGGTGCTCTCCGCCGCAGGATTGGTGTTGGTGGCGTCGCACAATGTGCCGTTGGCGTCCACGGCCTGGTAGAGCGAGAGGTTCATGAAGCGGTCATTGGCCGCGTTCAGGACCCGGAACCGATAGGCCTTGGGTTCCAACGTTGTGGTCGGGTAGGCGGCGCCGTTGACCACGGGCGTGTCCATGAACGACTCCATCCCCATCGAGTTGTACGGAACCCCGGGCATGAGCTCGGGCTCGCACCACGTGGTTTCGGGATCGCAGGTGGGATCGTAGTATTCGTTCGTCATGGGGCCGTGCTCCACGTTCGATGTCGGCGGCCAGAACCACGGGCCGTAGGCCCAGCGTCCATAGGCGTTCACGCCGGAAGCGTCACCAGGGTTCTGAGCCGGGGAATAGACGTGAGGCAGCCACAGGTTGCCCTCTCCGCCCCAGGCGGTCGTGTCCCACATCTCGTCCTGAAGGGCGAGTTGGGCGTCGTTCGGCACGAATGTCTTGTCCTGGAAGACGAGGGGAATGGTCGCGTCAGCGCCGGGGATGGTCCCCGCATCCACGAGGGCCTGCTCCGTCGCGTCCTGGATGATGTACGGTGCGGCCGCGCCGGCGTACACGTTGAGCCGAGTGATGCCCCACGAGTGATCGTGGTAGAACATCAGTCGCGCACTCTGGGCATTGGTGTAATAGAAGGTCTGGACGCCATCCGTCGCGTCGTCGACGTTCCCCATGTCAGGAACGTTTTTCACGCTCACACCCTCGGGGAACGGGGTGTTCTCATTGGCGGGGGTGATCCACTGGTGTGGCGTGCCGTCGGAGATCCACGGAGTGATTCCGCCGTGCAGGTGGACGATCGCCCGGTTGTCCGAGTAGCAGTGACCCTCAGCCACCATGCTGGGCTTGGTTGCTGGGTCGTTGCACATGGGTACCTGTGGGTCCACTTGGTCGGGCATCGCCTCCATCGCAAGGTGGCCTTCGGGCGTCATTCCGGAGCCCATGACCGTGGTGTCCACCGGAAGGAAGAGATTGCCCGCGGCGCCCGTCGGGAGCAGGTTGTGGAACTCGATTCGGACAGGCTTGTCCTTCTGAGCGACGATCGCCGGGCCGAGGTAGCTCGGCGTGCCTACCGGTGCCCCGTTGGCGTCCAGTTCGACGTAGCCTCGCAGCTTCGTGGCCGGTAGATCCGAGTGCATCTTCTGGGTGTATTCGACAAGCCCGATCCGATAGAAGTCGGCGCCGGCATACGAACTCTGATCCGGCGTGGCCGCAGGGATGATCGGCAATGGGTCGACGAACTTCTTGATGCCGCCGGTGATGACGGTGCTTTCGGTGGATGTGTCGAGCACCTGCGCGCCGAAGGAGTACGTCCGCGCTTGCGCCAGCGTCGGGAACGGAGCGGACCCGAGAGTGATCGTTGTGTTCTGCGCAGGCATGCTGGCGCTGGGGTAGTAGACCTCGTCGACACCCGTACCGATGTCAATCGGGATCCCGCTTCCGTAGAAGGCGAGGACGTCGCCCGACTGGACTCCCAGGTTGGCCACGGGGAAAGTGGCGATTCCGTCGGCAATGGTGGCATCGGTTCCCGCGTTGAGGGTGCCGCTGTCGAACACGACGGAGTATTCACTGGGCCCGGTGGGCCGGAGGACGTAGGCATGGAAATCCCGTGGAGGATCGGCTTGGCTGCGGATCTGGAAGCCCTCCAGCAAACCGGTCGGTAGCGGATGTTGGGCCAGGACCACGAGGACGTTCGTCGCTGCATCCGTCGGAGTGGCTCGGTCGAGCAACTCGTTCCCGACGAAGGACAGGGTCCCCGCGGTGGATTCGATGGTCGGCAGGGGGCTGTTCGCGTAGTTGGGATGGCTGAAGTAGCGGGGTGCCTCCCCCGGTGCGGCCAGCGCCTGCATCATGAGGGGGTTCAGCGCCCCTTCCTGCAACGCCCGGCCGGCGGCTTCGTCGCGCTGCTCCTGGGTGATCTTCTTGTCCTGGGCCTCTTTGGTCTTCTTCTGCTTCGCCTTGAACTCATCCTTGACCTTGTCGACATCGACAGGACGTTGCGTGGGCGGTGGGGCGGGCATCGGCGGCGCCGCCGCCGTCAGCGTGACGCCCCATGACAGGGGCAGGGCTACCAGAGCGACTATCAGGGCCAACCGTTTACGGTGCAACATCGGTTCTCCTATGTCAGAGGGCACGACTTCGTCAACGCTGCGTGGGGGATGACAGCTCAATGGGATGGGAGCATCCGCTGCCCATCTTGGGCCGACAGCATGAGCATCATTGCTCAAACGCCGAGCCGAACCGGAATCAATCGCCCGGCATAATCGTCAAGGCGAACAATATAGGCGGACTGTAACACTTCACGTGGTGAGGGGTGCCCTTTGTGAAAACACCTGAGGTTTGATGCCGCTCCTGTTTGAGTCAAGGAGGACGAGCACCTGCCAGAAGTTCATTGATCCAGAGCTGAGAGCCCGAGGTATGAGGCTGGTCAACGACCATCAGCAGGAGTAGCCCCCAGCCGCCTTTCCACGTTGCGTCTTTGTAACGTCTCGCCAATAGTCCTACCCATTCCGATTGACCTGTGCTGTCATGGAGCCACGACGCCTTTCGCCACCGGGGTGATCCGCCCACGCGTTTTTTCACCACACAAGAAGAAGGTCTCCATGGCATCCCCGATCAGATCCCACCGACGTGTCCTGCTCGCCGTCTCGGGGCTCACCGTCGCCGCACTGGCGTTGACGTCCTGCTCGAGCGGCTCGGACGGTGATTCACCCGACGGCGCCTCCGAAGGCGGCACGGGCTCGATCATCATCGGCACCACCGACAAGACCACCACGATTGACCCGGCGGGCTCGTACGACAACGGCTCCTTCGTCGTGATGAACCAGGTCTTCCCGTTCCTTCTCAATACCCCGTACGGCAGCCCCGATGTTGAACCCGACATCGCCGAGTCCGCCGAGTTCACCGGGCCGACGGAGTACACCGTCACCCTGAAGCCAGACCTGAAGTGGGCCAACGGCAACGATCTGACCTCCTCGGACGTCAAGTTCACGTTCGACCGCCAGCTCGCAATCTTCGATAGCGGCGCCGACGACGGCAACGGCCCGGCCTCTCTGCTCTACAACCTTGACAGCGTCGACGCCACGGACGACACCACCGTCGTGTTCAACCTCAAAACCGCGGACGACCAGGTCTTCCCACAGATCCTCTCCAGCCCCGCGGGCCCGATCGTCGACGAGGACGTCTTCGCTGCCGATGCGCTGACCCCCGACGCGGACATCGTGGCAGGCAAGGCCTTCGCCGGACCGTACGTCATCACAAGCTTTGACCAGAACAACCTCATCTCCTACGAGGCCAACCCCGACTATCAGGGGCTCCTCGGCCCGGCGAAGAGCGACAAGGTCAACGTCAAGTACTACGCCGAGGCATCGAACCTCAAGTTGGAGATCCAGGAGGGCAACATCGACGTCGCGTTCCGGAGCCTCTCGGCCACCGACATCGCGGACCTGCGGACCAACGATTCAGTGAAGGTCGTCGACGGCCCCGGTGGCGAACTCCGCTACATCGTCTTCAACTTCGACACGCAGCCCTTCGGTGCCACGACGGCGGAAGCCGATGCAACCAAGGCCCTGGCCGTGCGCCAGGCCGTGGCCCACCTCATCAACCGCGAGGAGATCTCTGACCAGGTCTACAAGGGCACCTACACCCCGCTGTACTCCTATGTGCCCGCCGGCCTGACCGGCGCCACCGAGGTCCTCAAGGATCTCTACGGCGACGGCGCGGGCGGCCCGGACGTCGACAAGGCGACCGCGGCCCTCGCGGACGCCGGTGTGACCACGCCGGTCGCACTCAACCTGCAGTACTCCAACGACCACTACGGCCCGTCCTCGGGTGACGAGTACGCGCTGATCAAGGATCAGCTGGAGTCCAGCGGCCTGTTCGCGGTCGATCTGCAGACCACCGAGTGGGTCCAGTACTCCAAGGACCGCACTTCGGATGTGTATCCCGCCTACCAGCTCGGCTGGTTCCCGGACTACTCGGACGCGGACAACTACCTGACGCCGTTCTTCCTCAAGGAGAACTTCCTGGGGAACCACTACGACAACACCGCCGTCAACGACAAGATCCTCGCCCAGGCGAGCACGCCGAATGCTGATGCGCGCACGGCACTCATCGAGGAGATCCAGGCCGACGTCGCCGCCGACCTCTCCACCGTGCCCTACCTCCAGGGCGCACAGGTCGCTGTGGTCGGAAAAACTGTGGAGGGTGCACAGGACACTCTCGACGCCTCCTTCAAGTTCCGCTACGGGGCACTCAGCAAGAGCTGATTGCACCATCACCGGGGACCAGTAGCCAGCACTGATCACGGACCCGTGGGCCTCCTCCTCTTGTGAGGGGGCCCACTGTTCGTGTTGGGTGTCTGGAATCACCACACGGAAGCGGGAGAAGATGACGGCCACGATCGAACAGGAGACCGGCGATGCGCCGGACCCCAAGAAAAGTCGCGACCGAGGTGGCAGCCTGGGCCGATACATCGTGGTCCGCGCCGCCCTGATCATTCCGACCGTTTTCATCCTCGTGACCAGCGTGTTCATGCTCATGCGTGCCACGGGTGACCCGATCACCGCGGCCCAGGGCGGGCGCCTGCCGGCTGATCAACTGGCGGAGCGGATCGCCCAGGCTGGCTACGACAGGCCCCTGATCACGCAATACCTGGAATATCTCGGCGGAATCCTGAAAGGGGACTTTGGCACAACGCTGAGCGACCGCCGGCCGGTGACCGAAGTGTTGACGACCTTCGGCTCCGCGACTCTCGAGCTCGCCGTCTATGCCCTGATCGTCGCCCTCGTCCTGGGGATCCCCCTCGGCAGACTGGCCGCCTACCACCGGGACAAGGCCCCCGACGCGGTGCTGCGGGTGCTCGCGATCCTCGCCTACGCAACCCCCGTCTTCTTCGCAGGACTCCTGCTCAAGCTCGTGTTCTCCGTCTGGTTGAAAGTGCTCCCGGTCGCCGGGCGGGCCAGCACCGCCTCGGAGATCAACATGCAGGTCCTCGACAACCCCACCGGCATCTACCTGATCGACGCCATCCAGACCGGTGATGCCGGCGTTCTCATCGACGTCCTCCAGCACGCCGTCCTACCTGCGCTTGCCCTGGGAATGCTCACTGCCGGGGTGTTCCTCCGCCTCGTGCGGACCAACGTCATCGGCACGCTGGGCAGCGGCTACGTCGAGGCGGCCCGCTCGCGTGGGGTGCCCGAGCGCCGGTTGCTCAAGACCCACGCCTACCGCCCAGCACTCATCCCGATCATCACGGTCATGGGCCTGCAGATCGCGCTGCTGCTCGGCGGCGCCGTCCTGACCGAGACAACCTTCGAGTGGAAGGGCCTCGGATTCCAGTTGGCCGCCTACCTGCAGGCGCGTGACTTCGTTGCTGTCCAGGGCATCGTCGCCGTGCTCGCCGTGATAGTCGCGGTGACCAACTTCCTGGTGGATGTCCTCGCGGCGCTCATCGATCCGAGGGTGAGGTACTGATGTCCGCTCCACAGACCGTCACACCAGTCGTCGCCGCCGTGCGCGGGCCCCGCTGGCACCGCCTGCCGATCATCGCGCAACTGCGCCAGAGCGTCGGCCTCCAACGCGGGATGCTCATCGCAGGGCTGGTGCTCTCCGGCATCTTCCTGCTCACCGCCCTCCTCGCCCCCGTTCTCGCGCCCTACGGCCACGCCCAGCTGAGGGATGCCGGCGGCGCATTCGGTGCCCAGCAGGCACCCTCAGCCGCTCATTTGCTCGGCACCACAGTCAGTGGCTACGACGTGCTCTCGCGCGTGATCTGGGGCTCACGCACCGCCTTCCTGGTCATCGTGACCGCCGTCATCCTGTCCATCGTGCTCGGGGTGCTGCTGGGTCTGATCTCCGGCTACTTCGGCGGTTGGCTGGACCGCATCCTGGTCGTCATGGCCGACGCCATCTACGCCTTCCCCTCCCTGCTGCTGGCCATCGTCATGGCGATCGTCATCAGCGGTGGACAGTCCGGATTGTGGCCGGGGGTGCTGGCGGCTGCACTGTCCATCACCGTGATCTTCATCCCGCAGTACTTCAGGGTGGTGCGCTCGGAGGTCGTGCGCATCAAGTCGGAGGCCTTCGTGGAGTCCGCCCGGGTGATCGGCGCCTCCAACGTCCGGATCATGGGGCGCCATGTGCTGCGCAACGCCACGCGCACACTCCCCCTCATCGTCACCCTCAACGCATCGGAGGCAATCCTCACCCTCGCAGGGCTGGGCTTCCTCGGCTTCGGTATTGAACCCTCGGCCGCCGCCGAATGGGGTTATGACCTCAACAAGGCACTCTCCGACGTGACCAGCGGCATCTGGTGGACCTCGCTGTTCCCGGGTCTGGCGATCGTGCTCGTCGTGCTCGGGCTCACACTCGTCGGTGAAAGCCTCAACGACCTCGCCGACCCACGTCTGCGCACCCGACGCGCCGCTGAACAAACCCCTCCGGAAGATCTCGGCGTCAACGTCGACCCAACAGACGAAGGGGCAACTCGATGAAAGACGTCGTTGACATCCAGGACCTCGAAATCTCCTTCGCCACGGACGCCGGCACCGTCGTCGCCGTGGACGGAGTCAGCCTGTCCGTGCATCCGGGTGAGGTGCTCGCCATCGTCGGTGAGTCGGGCAGCGGCAAGACCGTCACCGCCAAGGCCATCCTCGGTCTGCTCCCCGAAACCGCGCGAACCCGTGGTGCAGTGATTCTGCGGCACAAGGACGGCACGGACGAGAACGACGTCCTTCAGGTTTCGGGGGCCAAGCTCCGGCACCTGCGCGGACGGGATGCCGCGATGGTGTTCCAGGAACCGTCCACGGCTCTCAACCCCGTTTATCCCGTCGGCTGGCAGATCATCGAGGGCCTCCGGGCTCACGGGAAATACACCCGGGCAGAGGGCCGGACCCAGGCCATCGACATCCTGCGTCGGGTGGGGATTCCCGACCCCGAGGTCAGGGTGGATCACTACCCGCACCAGTTCTCCGGCGGCCAGAAACAGCGCATCGTCATCGCACAGGCCCTCGTGCTGGATCCGGGCGTCATCATCGCCGACGAGCCCACGACCGCGCTCGACGTCACCGTCCAGGCGGAAATCCTTGACCTGTTGCGCCGCTGCCGTGACGAGTTCGGCAGCTCCATCGTGCTCATCACCCACAACATGGGCGTCGTGGCGGATCTGGCGGACCGTGTGGCCGTGATGTTCCAGGGCCGGATCGTCGAGCAGGCCGACGTCCACACCCTGTTCGCGTCGCCGCGCGAGCCGTACACAAAGCAGCTGCTCGCGGCGGTCCCCCGCGTCGGTGAGGGACTGGCCCGGGCGCGCGATCGCGCGTCGCGGCGCACCGAGGGCTGGGCCGAGCAGACACCCATCGTCGAAGCAAAGGATCTGCGGATCGTCTACCCCGGCCGGTTTCGCCAGCCCGATTTCGTCGCGGTGGACGGTGTCGATCTGAGCATCCGTCCCGGCGAGGTCCTCGGCCTGGTGGGCGAATCCGGAAGTGGGAAAACGACGATCGGCCGCGCCATCGCAGGACTGACCAAGGTCAGTGGCGGCTCCCTGACCGTGCACGGTGTCCAGATGAACGGCATGCGCGAGCGGCAGTTCCGGCCGGTCCGTCACCGGATCGGCTTCGTCTTCCAGGACCCGGCGACGAGTTTCAACCCGCTGCTGTCCATCGCCGAGTGCGTCGCTGAGCCGCTGGTGGTGCACGGTGAGGCCGCATCTCCGCAGGAGGCCCGACGCAGGGTCGACGAACTCCTCGAGGCCGTCCAACTGCCCAAGGCTTTCGGTGATCGCTTCCCGCACGAGCTCTCCGGAGGCCAGCGTCAGCGCGCGAGCCTGGCCCGCGCGCTCGCCCTGAAGCCCGAACTTCTCATCGCCGACGAGCCCACCTCGGCCCTGGACGTGTCCGTCCAGGCCAAGGTGCTGGACCTGTTCGACGAGCTCCAGCGAGAGCTGGGCTTCGCAGCCCTGTTCATCAGCCACGACCTCGCCGTCGTGGACATGCTGGCCGACAGAATCATGGTGCTCTACCACGGCAAAGTGGTCGAAGAGGGGACAGGCGACGCGGTGCTCGGTTCACCGCAGGACCCCTACACCCAGCGGCTACTCGCGTCACTGCCTGTGCCGGACCCAAGTGAGCAGGCAGAACGCCGTGCCCGGTGGGAGGGACTGCGGGCGGCCGACGATCAGCCCCCCGCGTGATGTCGACGCCACATCACCGGAAGCCCCCTGCCGCCCCTGTGTTCCCTCCGACCAGGACCAACGGCCAGCGACAACGTCACCAGTTCCGGGACCAAAGATCTTTTCGCGGGCATAGTAGGCGAGTCTCGTCGCGGACGATCTCAACCGTATTGGACTCACATAGCTCCATTCACTCCCTGGATGGTGACACGCGCTTCGTCCGTGACGAGCAACCACTTCCAAATCCTGCCGCGCCGCACACGGTACGCCGCACCACCCCGTTGATCGCGACCCAACGAAACCGACAGCCATTTCCCGCGGCGCCACCTGTGGTATTCCGCTGGCTGGCCTTCCGGCGCTAGAGTTTCCGTCGGATCTCCTCCCTGCCGACATCTGTTGGATAGCGTCGGTAGGCCTGATGAGAGGCCTGTCCCGCATCACTTTCCCTGTTTCCTGCTCCAGTCTCACCGAGAGGTACACCGTGACTGACGTCACCGACACACACACCGACTCCACGCCGACCCAACAGCCGAGTGTGGCAGCGGTGGTCTACAACCCGATCAAGGTGGACCTGGAAAAACTCAGAGAGGTGGTGACAGCTCAGGCGAGCACCGCCGGGTGGGCCGATACATTGTGGTTCGAAACTTCGTCCGAAGATGTTGGCCAAGAAGCGACGCGGCGCGCCATCGCCGAAGGAGCTGATCTCATCATTGTCGCTGGCGGCGACGGCACTGTTCGCGCGGTCGCCGAAGCCGTCCGCGGAACCAGCACAAGAATGGCGTTGCTTCCGTCGGGGACCGGAAACCTCCTTGCCCGCAACCTCAATCTCACACTCGATGACATCACCCACTCGGTAGAAGCTGCGTTCTCAGGAGTTGACCGCAACATCGACCTCGGCGTCATCGACATCCAACGCCCCGACGGAACCCAGAGCCGCCACGCCTTCGTGGTGATGGCCGGTATGGGCTTGGACGCGAAAATGATCGAGAACACGGACGATGACCTGAAAGCCAAAGCCGGCTGGGCCGCCTACGTCAAAGCGATCGTTGTGTCACTACGCGACCCGGACAAGCTACACGTGCGATACCAACTCGATGGAGGCGCTGAGAAACGCACCACAGTGCACACGCTCATAATCGGAAACTGTGGGTCGCTCCCCGCCAATATCCTGCTGCTCCCCGACGCCGTCGTTGACGATGGCCTCTTCGACCTGATGCTGATGCGGCCCAGCGGAGTGATGGGCTGGTTCAGCGTGTGGTTCAAAGTCGCGTGGATCAATCGGATCCTTCGCCGAACCGTCAAAGATGCGCCCATCGGCAAGCTCTCCAGCGACCGCAATCTGGCCTACCAAACCGGGAGGCGCCTGAGCGTTCGTCTATCTCGTCCGGAGAACATTGAACTCGACGGGGACGCATTCGGTGAAGCTACAGCCTTCAACGCGTGGCTGGAGCCCGGTGCATTGACCATCCGCGTCCCGGCTGCGGACTGATCACGGCACGACACGCGCCGTACCAAACCGTGCCATGGGGGTCTCGTCGACCTCTTGTCGGCGACGACCTGTCTGCGTAGGCTGCCGAGATGAGCGACATGGATCAGATGTTGAATGCGAACGAGGAATTCCCCGACCGAATTCGACGAGCGCAGGCGGGTGCGAGTGAGGCCGGCGTCGACGCACTACTGCTGTCGCCGGGATCGGACCTGCGCT
>CBDTVQ010000018.1:0-14097 GCA_965364045.1 uncultured Tessaracoccus sp.
CCATCTCGGACATGCTCAAGGGCAAGCAGGGGCGTTTCCGTCAGAACCTTCTGGGCAAGCGCGTCGACTACTCGGGCCGTTCCGTCATCGTGGTGGGCCCGCAGCTCAAGCTGCACCAGTGTGGTCTGCCCAAGGCAATGGCACTCGAGCTGTTCAAGCCGTTCGTCATGAAGCGTCTGGACGACCTGAACCACGCCCAGAACATCAAGGCCGCGAAGCGCATGGTGGAACGCCAGCGCCCCGTGGTCTGGGATGTCCTGGAAGAGGTCATCACCGAGCACCCCGTGTTGCTGAACCGTGCACCCACCCTGCACCGCCTCGGCATCCAGGCGTTCGAGCCCCAGCTCATCGAGGGCAAGGCCATCCAGATCCACCCTCTCGTCTGCACCGCGTTCAACGCAGACTTCGACGGTGACCAGATGGCAGTGCACCTTCCGCTGAGTGCGGAGGCGCAGGCCGAGGCCCGCATCCTGATGCTGTCGACGAACAACATCCTGAAGCCGGCTGACGGTCGCCCCGTGACCATGCCCACCCAGGACATGATCATCGGCACCTACTTCATCACTTCACGACGTGAAGGCGCGGGTGCCGGGCGCACCTTCTCCTCGCTGGCCGAAGCCACCATGGCCTTCGACCGTGGAGATCTGGCCATTGGCGCCGACATTCGGATCCGTCTCACCGACGTCGTCCCGGCAGGGCTCGAGCCCCGCCATGATGGCTCGTTCCTCGTGGAAACCACTCTGGGTCGCGCCCTCTTCAACGAGGCGCTCCCGGATGATTTCGGTTTCATCAACGAGGTCGTCGGCAAGAAGGTGCTCGGCCGTATCGTCAACGAACTGGCTGAGAGCTACCCGAAGATCGTCGTGGCGAGAACCCTCGACAATCTGAAGGACCTGGGATTCCGCTGGGCCACCCAGTCCGGTGTGACCGTCTCCATCTCCGACGTCCAGACCCCGCCCAACAAGGCGGAGATCCTGTCCGGCTACGAGGCTCGCGCCACCAAGGTGGACAAGCTCTACGAGCGTGGTTCCGTGACGCAGGACGAGCGCCGCCAGGAGCTCATCGACATCTGGAACGACGCCACGGCCGAGCTGACCCAGGCGATGAGGGACAACTTCACCACCACGAACCCCATCTTCATGATGGTGGATTCCGGTGCGCGAGGAAACATGACGCAGATGCGTCAGATCGCCGCCATGCGTGGCCTGGTGGCCAACCCGAAGGGCGACATCATCGCCCGTCCCATCAAGTCGAACTTCCGTGAGGGACTGTCGGTCCTGGAGTACTTCATCTCCACACACGGTGGTCGTAAGGGACAGGCTGATACTGCTCTGCGCACCGCGGACTCGGGTTACCTGACCCGTCGTCTTGTGGACGTGTCGCAGGATGTCATCATCCGTGAAGAGGACTGTGGCACCGAGCGTGGTCTCACGAAGACGATCGCCACCTGGTACAAGATGGGTCAGGATGCTTCCGGCAAGCTTGCCCAGCAGGTCGTCGATCCGCTTACCGAGGGCGCAACGGCCGAGATGATCGTCGACGTCGAGACTGCCGTGTACGCACGAACGCTCGCAGTGGACGCCGTCGACTCAGACGGGAAGGTGTTGGTTGAGGCCGGCACCGACCTGGGTGATGCGCACATCGACACCTTGATCGCCGCAGGCATCACGAGTGTCAAGGTCCGCTCGGTCCTCACCTGTGAGGCAACGACGGGAACGTGCGCACTTTGCTACGGCCGTTCCTTGGCCACCGGCCTTCTGGTCGATGTGGGTGAGGCAGTCGGTATCGTCGCGGCCCAGTCCATCGGCGAGCCCGGAACCCAGCTCACAATGCGTACCTTCCACACCGGTGGTGTGGCTGGGGACGACATCACACAGGGCCTGCCCCGTGTGGTGGAGCTGTTCGAGGCGCGTCAGCCGAAGGGCAAGGCACCCATTGCCGAGGCCGACGGTGTCGTGCGCATCGAGGATGGTGACAGGAGCCGCAAGATCGTCATCGTTCGCGATGATGGTGGCGAGGACCTGGAATATCCCGTGGGCCGTCGTACCCGGCTGGAGTTCGAGGACGCCAATGGTGTCCGCTACTCCGTCCGAGATGGTTCGCGAGTCACACTGGGCCAGCAGCTGACTGCCGGTCAGGTGGATCCCCAGGATGTCCTGCGTATCCGTGGTCTCCGTCAGGTGCAGAGGCACTTGGTGGACGAGGTCCAGCGGGTGTACCGCACGCAGGGCGCGCCCATCCACGACAAGCACATCGAGATCATCGTGCGCCAGATGCTCCGTCGCGTGACGGTCATCGACTCCGGCGACACCACCATGATGCCCGGTGAACTCGTGGATCGTCAGGGTTACGAGGCCGCGAACCGCAAGGCGCTCACCGAGGGTGGAAGCCCCGGCGAGGGTCGACCGGTGCTGATGGGAATCACGAAGGCCTCACTGGCCACCGATTCGTGGCTCTCTGCAGCCTCCTTCCAGGAGACGACGAAGGTACTGACGGACGCCGCGATCCAGGGCAAGAGCGATTCGCTCATCGGCTTGAAGGAGAATGTCATTCTCGGCAAGTTGATCCCGGCAGGTACCGGTCTTGAGCGGTACCGCAACATCCGGGTGGAGCCCACCGAGGACGCTCGTGCAACGGCGTACACCATGAGCTACGACCCGTATGACTACTCGTTCGGCGGCGACGCCGGCGGGCCGGGTGTGCCCCTGGACGATATTGATTTCGGAGAAATGCGTTGATACAGCAACTCATCTGAACAACCCTGAGAACGGGGAGCACGGTCTGGTACCGCGCTCCCCGTTTTCGCGTTCGTCCAAATCGTTACCAAGTTGCAATGACCTTTGCGTGAGTTTGGCTTGTCAATGGGTGGGCCGGTCGATCTACTGGTTGTATTCGGCAACGATGGCGACTGCTTTTTCAACAAGGTCGCTGGTCGGACAAAACTTCCAAAAGATGCCGCATGGACGCGGCCAACAAAGGAGAACTGGAATGGACCGCAGGCAATTCCTGATTGGACTCGGAGCAGCTGGGGTTGTCGGTGCAGCGACCTTGACCGGCTGTGGCGGAGATGACAGCAGCAATGGTGGTGGCTCGGAGAGCACTGCTGCCAGCACCCCCATGGAGGGTGGCGCGGGCGGCGACGTCGGCGTCTTCACGTGGTGGGCTGAGGGCTCCGAGAAGGAGGGGCTCGATGCACTTGAAGGCCTCTTCAAGGAGGATTACCCCAACGACACCTTCGTCAACCTGGCCGTCGCTGGGGGCGCCGGATCATCGGCCAAGGCGAAGCTGGCTGCCGACCTGCAGAACGGCAATCCCCCTGACTCCTTCCAGGGGCATGCGGGAGCGGAACTTATCGACTACATCGATGCGGATCAGATTCTCCCGGTCAACGACGTGATCGAAGAGCTGGGCGGCGCAGATGTCTTCCCGCAGGATCTGCTCGATCGGATCACGGTGAACGATGACATCTATTCCGTGCCCTCGAACGTGCACCGTGCCAACGTGGTGTGGGCCAACCCGAAGGTTCTGGCTGACGCCGGGGCCAGTGAGGTCCCTGCCGACCTTGACGCCTGGCTTGCCGATATGCAGAAGGTCAAGGACTTCGGCGTGGAGACGCCGATAACCGTCGGCGGGACCTGGACCCAGGTTCAGCTCTTCGAGACAATTCTGCTGGCAGAGCTTGGTCCCGGGGATTACGCTGCGCTGTTCACGACGGAAGGCGACTGGGAGTCCGACGGCGTCAAGTCCGCCGTCGAGAAGTACGGGAAGATCCTGGATTTCGCAAACACGGCTTCTGACGGGGACGACTGGCCCGCCGCCATCGACGCAGTCATCGAGGGGCGCGCTGCCTACAACGTGATGGGAGACTGGGCCGTTGCCCAATTCGCCTCCAAGGATCAGGTGGATGGCGAGGACTACACGTACTTCCCGGTTCCGGGAACCGAAGGTGTCTTCGACTTCCTGGCGGACTCCTTCACATTGCCCAACGGCGCGGCGAACGAAGAGGGCGCGAAGGACTGGTTGCGTCTCGTCGGATCGGAGGAGGGCCAGAAGGCCTTCAACCTGGCGAAGGGCTCCATTCCGGCCCGAACGGACGTCGCTCCCGACGACTTCCCGCCGTACCAGCAGAGCGCCATGCAGTCGTTCAAGGACGACACAATCGCCTCATCCATCGCACATGGTGCTGCGGTGAACATGGCGTGGTTGTCAGACATGTCGACGGCCATGTCGAAGTTCTACAGCGGCCGTGACGAGGCAGGGCTTCTCTCGGATCTGGCATCCGCCGCGAAGACCTACGCCCTCTGATCTCAACCCCGTAACAGGTTGCCGGAACGTGCTCGTTCCGGCAACCTGTGCTTTGCATTCAAATGAAACCATTTTCGTTCACAGACAACAACGGAGTGACTGATGAGACGGATGAAGACGTGGCTGCCAGGCTTTTTGCTGGTACTGCCCTCGATCCTGCTGGTACTGGTGTTCGTCTACGGGCTGATCGGGCAGAACATTCTGACGTCGTTCGAGCGCAACGAAACCACGTCCGGCCGAGTGGTCAACGAGGGTGGGATAGCCAACTACGTGTCGCTGCTGGCCTCCGAGAGATACCAGCACGCGCTGTGGAACCTGCTCGTGATGACCGTGGCCTTCGTCGTGGGCACGATGTTCTTTGGGGTGTTGTGGGCCGTGCTGCTTGAGAAGGGCATCAAGGGGGAGGGTTTCTTCCGGTCCATTTACCTGTTCCCGATGGCGGTGTCCTTCATCGCTTCCGGCGTGGTGTGGCGTTGGCTGATGTCACCCGGCCAAGGCGACTACGAGGCAGTTGGTCTCAACAGGTTGTTCATTGAAGCTGGGGTGCCACAGCTGCAGAGCGAATGGTGGTCCTCATACTCGTCGTTCAACATGGTGGCGATGGCCATGCCTGCAATCTGGCAGTTGGCCGGCTACGTCATGGCGCTCTTCCTGGCGGGATTCCGAGGCATCACTGAGGACCAGCGCGAGGCTGCACGCATGGATGGTGCCAGTGAATGGCGGATCTACCGCCATGTGCTGTTCCCACAGCTTTCGCCGATCGCCCTCAGCGCCCTCATCATCATGGGGCACATGTCGATGAAGATGTTCGACCTCATTTACGCCATCGCAGGGCAGAACTCCTACGTGTCCGAGGTCCCGGCAACGCTCATGTGGCTGCAACTCTTCAACTTGCGTGACCCCGCATCCGCTGCCGCGAATGCCACGATCCTTCTGTTCATTGTGGCGCTGCTGGTTGTTCCCTACCTCGTCTACACGAACCGCACCGAGAAGGCAGGACAGTGATGAGCACCGCCACCATCGCCCCGCAGGCAACCAGGAAAAAGTACGTCAGCGGCAAGAAGCGGGCACTGACCGGCACTCAATACCTACTGCTGGTGTTCTTTGCCGCGATCATCCTCACCCCGCTCTATGTCGTGGTTGTCACCTCGTTCAAGTCGCCCGCTGAATACTCGTCACTGACCGCGTGGTCTCTTCCCAAGGAGATCTTCGGGGGAGGCTGGTTTGCTGCGTGGAACGCACTGGCGCCAGCAATGCTCCGGTCGCTCGTACTGGCCGTGGTGGCCTCGATAGTGTCGTCGTTCCTCGGATCCATGAACGGATATGCCTTCTCCAAGCTTCGCTTCCCGGGCGCCACAGTCATCTTCACTCTCTTCCTGTTCGGCATGTTCATCCCGTACCAGGCGATTCTGATTCCGCTTCAGTCCCTGATGATTCAGGTTCAATCCACCGCCGAATGGATGACAGGTATCCCGACGTTGATCGTGGTGCATGTGATCTACGGCATCCCCATCTGCACCCTGATCTTTCGGAACTACTACGCCACGGCGCTCCCGGACGAGATTGTCGAGGCCGCGCGAGTGGACGGCGCAGGCCCGCTGCGCATCTATGGGGCGATAGTTCTGCCCGTGTCCGCGCCGGCTTTCGTGGTTACTCTCATCTGGCAGTTCACCAGCGCATGGAATGACTTCTTGTTCGCCCTGTTCCTTACCAACCGCAATACAGGACCGGTCACCTATGCGCTGCAGGAACTGGCTTCGGCGCAGAACCCCGATTACTCCCGCATGATGGCGGGTGTGCTGATCGCCAGCTTCCCCACGTTGATTGTCTACATCGCCCTGGGCAAGTACTTCGTGGCGGGACTCATGAGCGGTTCAGTGAAGTAGGTCTCGTGCGGATGCGGCGCACGCTCCGCTCCGGGGAGTACTCCCGGGGGCGCTCGGGGGAGTACTCCCGTGGGGTGGCCCTGGTGGCCCTGGTGGCCACCCCACCGTCTTTTGCGTCCCATGGACCAGCGACGGCGATTTGGACCGTAGAGGTTCCCCGAGGTAATCTTTGGAACTGTGTCCGCACTCGCGGGCACTGTGTGCGTGCCCTGGCATGATCCCCGAGCCTTATTCGTTGCGAAGAGTTCGGGCCGTGTCCAAGTGTTCGCACGGCAGCCAGCAGCGCCCAGTGACGTATGGAAACGGTGACCCGCACGTCAGGCGCTCGATGGTTGCGGCCAGGGATTTGCCAATCCAGACAACGAAAGTGATGCCAACAAGGTGCCAACGATTCAGCAGCTGGTCCGAAAGGGTCGGTCCGACAAGTCATCCACGAGCAATACGCCCGCGCTCAAGGGTTCGCCCCAGCGTCGTGGTGTGTGCACGCGTGTGTACACAACAACGCCCAAGAAGCCGAACTCTGCCCTGCGCAAGGTCGCGCGTGTGCGACTGAGCTCCGGCATTGAAGTCACCGCGTACATCCCGGGTGTCGGCCACAACCTGCAGGAGCACTCGATGGTGCTGGTGCGCGGAGGCCGGGTCAAGGACCTGCCCGGTGTCCGATACAAGATTGTCCGCGGATCCCTCGACACCCAGGGTGTCAAGGGCCGCAAGCAGGCTCGTAGCCGCTACGGCGCCAAGAAGGAGAAGTAATGCCTCGCAAGGGTCCAGCGCCGAAGCGCCCCATCAACATTGATCCCGTGTACGGCTCACCGCTGGTTTCTCAGCTGGTGAGCAAGATCCTGGTTGACGGCAAGAAGAGCCTCGCCCAGGGCATTGTCTACGACGCACTTGAAGGCACACGGGTGAAGACAAACACGGATCCCGTGCAGACGCTCAAGCGTGCACTGGACAACGTCAAGCCGTCGGTCGAAGTCAAGTCCCGCCGCGTCGGTGGTGCCACCTACCAGGTGCCCATCGAGGTCAAGCCCGGTCGTCAGACCACCCTCGCCCTTCGTTGGCTCGTGAGCTTCTCCCGCGCACGTCGCGAGAAGACCATGACCGAGCGTCTCCAGAATGAGATTCTCGACGCCTCCAATGGCCTTGGCGCCGCTGTCAAGCGTCGCGAGGACACCCACAAGATGGCAGAGGCCAACCGCGCCTTCGCGCATTACCGCTGGTGATTGTGCCGCCCCCGGACCTTTGAAGGTCCGGGGGCGCCTCACCGCTCACATGAGTTTTCTTGAAGATCAACGAATAAGGATTTCCAGTGGCCAACATTGACCTGTCCAAGGTCCGCAATATCGGCATCATGGCCCACATTGATGCCGGTAAGACCACCACGACCGAGCGCATCCTCTTCTACACCGGCAAGAACTACAAGATCGGTGAAGTGCACGAGGGTGCTGCGACGATGGACTGGATGGAGCAGGAGCAGGAGCGCGGCATCACGATCACGTCGGCCGCGACGACGTGCTTCTGGCACGACACGCTCATCAACATCATCGACACTCCCGGTCACGTGGACTTCACCGTCGAGGTGGAACGCTCGCTCCGCGTGCTGGACGGCGCCGTCGCGGTGTTCGATGGAGTGGCCGGTGTCGAGCCCCAGACCCAAACGGTGTGGCGTCAGGCGGCCAAGTACGGCGTCCCGCGCATCTGCTACGTCAACAAGCTGGACCGCACAGGCGCATCTTTCGATTTCTGCGTGCGCACCATCCGTGAGCGCCTCAACGCCACGCCGGTCCTGCTGCAGCTTCCCATCGGTACCGAAGGCGGCTTCATCGGTGTCGTCGACCTCGTCCAGATGCGAGCCCTCACGTGGCGTGGCGAAACCACGATAGGCGAGGACTACGACATCGAGGCGATTCCGGCCGACCTCCTGGAGAAGGCGCAGTCAGCGCGCGCTGATCTTCTTGAAAAGGTGTCGGAAATCGACGACGACCTCATGGAGATGTACCTCGAGGGCGAAGAGCCGACCGTCGAGCAGCTGAAGGCCGGTATTCGCAAGGGTGTCCTGGGCAATCACTTCACCGCCGTCGTTTGTGGCAGCTCCTTCAAGAACAAGGGCGTGCAGCCCCTGCTCGACGCCGTCATCGACTACCTACCCTCGCCCATGGACGTCCCCGCCATCGATGGCTTCAAGCCCGGTGATGAGTCGTCAGTTTTGGAGCGTCACCCGTCCAACGACGAGCCGCTGTCGATCCTTGCGTTCAAGGTCGCGGCAGATCCGCACCTGGGCAAGCTGACGTTCATCCGGCTGTACTCCGGTGTCCTGAACTCCGGCTCGCAGGTGCTCAACACCACCACCGGCAAGCGTGAGCGCATCGGCAAGATCTACCAGATGCACGCCAACAAGCGCGAAGAGATCGAATCCATCGGTGCTGGTTTGATTTGCGCCGTCATGGGGCTGAAGAACACCACCACCGGAGACACCCTGTCCGACCCGAGCAATCCCATCGTGCTCGAGTCCATGACCTTCCCCGCACCCGTCATCGAACAGGCCATTGAGCCCAAGACGAAGTCGGACCAGGAGAAGCTCGGCATGGCCATCCAGCGCCTCGCCGAGGAAGACCCCACCTTCCGCGTCCACACGGACGAGGAGACCGGGCAGACCATCATCGCCGGCATGGGCGAGCTGCACCTCGAGGTGCTCATCGACCGCATGCGTCGTGAGTTCAAGGTGGAAGCCAACATTGGCAAGCCACAGGTGGCCTACCGCGAGACGCTTCGCAAGAGCGTCGAGAAGGTGGAATACACCCACAAGAAGCAGTCCGGTGGTTCGGGCCAGTATGCCCGCGTCATCATGAACCTTGAGCCGCAGGAGGCAGGGACGGGCTACGAGTTCGTCAATGCCGTCACCGGTGGACGCATTCCTCGTGAATACATCCCGGCGGTGGACGCAGGCGTCAAGGAGGCCATGAAGTTCGGAGTCCTGGCGGGTTACCCGGTCGAGGACATCAAGGTCACCCTCACCGATGGCGCCTACCACGACGTCGACTCCTCGGAGATGGCGTTCAAGCTGGCAGGATCCATGGCGTTCAAGGAAATGGCACGCAGGGCTGATCCCGCCATTTTGGAGCCGGTCATGGCCGTCGAGGTCATCACCCCGGAGGACTACCTGGGCACCGTCATTGGTGACCTGAACTCCCGTCGTGGTCAGATGCAGTCCATGGACGAGGCCCACGGCAACCGTGTGGTCAAGGCGCTCGTGCCGCTGTCCGAGATGTTCGGATACGTCGGAGACCTGCGTTCCAAAACCTCCGGTCAGGCGAACTACTCCATGGAGTTCGATTCCTACGCCGAGACGCCCAAGTCGGTCTCCGAGGAGATCGTCGCCAAGGCTCGCGGGACCGAGTGAGCTGATAGTTAAACACTGAGAACGACCGGGTGCCCCTGCTGATTGGCGCCCGGTCGTTTTTTGCTGTTCAATGATATGACCAGTTGTCGCGAGAAGTCGTCCCGGTTTGACTATGACGGATTCAACCACAAGACTGGTGAGGTTCCCTGTGCCCGAATGGCCAAGGAAGACCCCAAAAATGTTTGCCTCGCAAGGTGCGGGGTGGAATCCCAGAAGGAGCCCACGTGGCAAAGGCCAAGTTTGAGCGGACCAAGCCGCACTGCAACATCGGCACGATCGGACACGTCGACCACGGCAAGACCACTCTCACCGCGGCGATCACGAAGGTGCTGCATGACGCGTACCCAAAGTTGAACGCCATCTCTGCGTTCGACACGATCGACAAGGCGCCGGAAGAGCGTCAGCGTGGTATCACCATCTCCATCTCGCACGTCGAGTACCAGACGGAGAAGCGTCACTACGCGCACGTCGACTGCCCCGGGCACGCTGACTACGTCAAGAACATGATCACCGGTGCTGCCCAGATGGACGGTGCGATCCTGGTCGTGGCCGCCACCGACGGCCCGATGGCCCAGACGCACGAGCACATTCTGCTCGCACGTCAGGTTGGTGTTCCGGCAATCGTCGTCGCGCTGAACAAGTGCGACATGATTTCTGACGAGGATGCTGACCTCATCGAGCTGGTCGAGATGGAGCTTCGCGAGATCCTGGACGCACAGGGCTTCGACGGCGAGAATCTGCCCATCGTTCGCGTTGCTGCCTTCCCGGCAATGCAGGGCGACGAGAAGTGGAGCAAGACCATTCTCGAGCTCATGGACGCTGTGGACGAGTTCATCCCGCAGCCCGAGCGCGACACCGAGAAGCCCTTCCTCATGCCTGTCGAGGACGTCTTCACGATCACCGGTCGTGGAACCGTCATCACCGGCCGCATCGAGCGTGGCATTGTCAAGACCGGCGAGACCGTCGACATCATTGGCATCCGCGAGGCCAAGCAGACCAGCACCGTGACCGGTGTTGAGATGTTCCGCAAGATCCTCGACGAGGGTCGCGCGGGCGAAAACGTCGGCCTGCTGCTCCGCGGCACCAAGAAGGAAGACGTGGAGCGCGGCATGGTCATCATCAAGCCGGGTTCGGCCACGCCGCACACCGACTTCGAGGCCAACGTCTACGTGCTGAACAAGGAAGAGGGTGGCCGTCACAAGCCGTTCTTCTCCAACTACAGCCCCCAGTTCTACTTCCGTACCACCGACGTGACCGGTGTCGTTCAGCTCCCCGAGGGCACCGACATGGTCATGCCCGGCGACAACACGGAAATGACTGTCCACCTCAACAAGCCCATCGCCATGGAGGAGAACCTCAAGTTCGCCATCCGTGAGGGCGGCCGCACCGTCGGCGCCGGCAACGTTGTCAAGATTCTCAAGTGATCTGACACAAGTCGTCTGGAAGGCCCGTACCCCTTGGGGTGCGGGCCTTTCTGTGTCCCGAGCGCTTGGGTGTTGCGACAATCACTAGATCCTGAGGTTGGTAGTCCAACAGTTTCTCAACAGCTGGTGGCGTTGGCCCGAAAATTCAGCCCTTGCGCTTCTGGATGGCGGCCCACTCATCGCGGAGCCCGACGGTGCGGTGGAAGAGCAGAGGCTCATCTGGGTCGACGGCGAAGTAGCCGAGGCGCTCGAACTGCACAACATCGCCGGGTGCCGCATCTTCGAGGGCCGCTTCGAGCTTGCAGCCGGTGAGCAGCTGTCGAGAATCGGGGTTGAGGTCATCCAGTGCTTCACCTGTGCGCTCGCCGGGAGCTTCTGCAGTGAACAGCCGTTCGTAGAGAGCGACCGTGGCGTCGACGGCGTGGGATTGGGACACCCAGTGCATCGTCGACTTCACCTTGCGACCATCCGGTGCCGTTCCACCCCTGCTCTCCGGGTCGTAGGTGGCATGCACAGCGACGACGTTGCCAGCCGCGTCCTTGTCCACTTCCGTGGCGGTGACGAGGTAGGCCCCGCGCAGCCGTACTTCGCGACCGGGGGAGAGACGGAAGTACTTGGGAGGGGCAACTTCAGCGAAGTCGTCCTGCTCGATCCACAGTTGGCCGCTGAAGGCGACAGCTCGGGAGCCGTCCTCGGGGCGCTCGGGATTGTTGGCCACCTCGAAATGCTCGACGACGGGCTGGCCGTCGGCGTCGGTTGGCCAGTTGTCGAGAATCAGTTTCAGTGGGCGCAGCACCGCCATGCGACGCTGGGCCTCCATGTTGAGGACTTTGCGTACGTAGGATTCCAGCGCTTCGATGGAGTGGCGGCTGTTGGTGCGGGTGGTGCCCACCTCGCGGCAGAAGTTGCGAATGGCCGCGGCAGGGTAGCCGCGTCGTCTCAGTCCGCTCAGCGTTGGCATGCGCGCATCGTCCCAGGCATCCACCAGGCCGTCGATGACGAGCCTGGCCAGCCGCCGCTTCGATGTGACGGTGTGGGTGAACTCGAGGCGGGCGAACTCAATCTGCTTCGGCGGCGTCTGGTTCAGCTCCAGGTGTGAGAGGAACCACTCGTACAGCGGGCGATGGGACTCGAACTCCAGGGTGCAGATGGAGTGGGTCACGCCCTCGATGGCGTCGCTCTGACCGTGTGCCCAGTCATAGGTGGGGTAGATGGCCCACGTGTCGCCCGTGCGGTGGTGGGACAGGTTACGGATGCGGTACATGATGGGGTCCCGCAGCTGCATGTTTTCGTGATTCATGTCGATGCGTGCGCGCAGCACGCGGGACCCGTCCGCGAACTCGCCAGTACGCATGCGTCTGAACAGTGCGAGGCTCTCCTCGGGATCTCGATCACGGAACGGGCTTTCGACGCCGGGCTTGCCGTAGCCCCCCCGACCGGCAGAGATGGTTTCGCCATCCTGGTCATCGACGTAGGCAAGGCCACGCGTGATGAAGGTCTCTGCCCAGTCGTAGAGCTGCTCGAAGTAGTCGGAGGCGTGGCGCACTTCCGCGGGCTGGTAGCCGAGCCAGGCGATGTCGCCAACGATGGAGTCGACGAACGCCTCCTCCTCGGTTTCGGGATTGGTGTCGTCGAGCCGCAGGAAGCATTTGCCATCGAAATCCTGTGCGGTGCCGAAGTCCACGACGATCGCCTTCGCGTGCCCGATGTGCAAGTAGCCGTTGGGCTCAGGTGGGAACCGCGTCTGGACACGTCCGCCGTAGGTGCCGCTGGCGATGTCGGCGGCGACGATGTCAGAGATGAAGTTGGATGGTGCGGTCCCGGCGTCGGTCATGGCCCACAAGTTAGCATGCAGCGCCCAGTCAACAGGCGCCGGCGATGCGCCCTCAGCCACCTGTGATGAGGCCATCCAGCCACAACAGCAGACCTATGGGAACAGCGAGCACCACGGCGATGACGAGCACCACCATGGCAAGAATGCTGATCCAGTACCAGAACGTGGTCCCGCGGACCTGTTCCCTGTCGGCGATGGTGCGTTCCAACAGCTTGAAGTTTTTGTGATTCGAGCGATAGGCAGCATCCAGGAAGGCTCCGAGGAAGGGCAACAGGCCCAGCAGCCAATCGATGACGTAGTTGCCCACCATGCGTACCAGGACGGTGACGGGCGCCCGGAGCCGGACTGCGTCCACGAGGATCACGGACCCCATGACTGCGCCAACGGCGGTACCGGCGAAGGGCACGAGGCTGAGGATGGGATCCACACCGAATCGAATCCTGGTGCCCGGCACGCCGATGAGGTCGTCGAGGAACCATGCGAAGGTGCGAGAGATCCGGGCGGGAGATCCGGGGGGAAGGGGAAGCCGGGTGGAGGGAAGGCCGTCGTCATCCAGCGCTGACGGACCGGCCGCTGGTCCCTCAAGCGCCTCCTTGGCCAGACGCTGGGCCCGTTCCAGGGACGACGGATCGGGAGGCGGGGCTTGGGTCATGCTCCAAGAATGCCAGCTTGAGGTCTGCAAGCGCGTCCCGCAACCACCGCTAGGGTGGGGAAACATGAGCGACTCCACCACCCCCGCCCGTACCCGGGTTGCCCCTTCCCCGACGGGTGACCCCCATGTCGGGACAGCTTTCATGGCTTTGTTCGATCTGGCGTGGGCCCGGAAGACAGGGGGTGCCTTCGTGCTTCGTATCGAGGACACGGACCAGGCGCGGCTGGTGGAGGGCAGTGAGCAGCAGATCCATGACTCGCTCGAGTGGCTTGGTCTCTCTCCTGACGAAGGCCCCATCGAGGGAGGTGGGTACGGTCCGTACAGGCAGTCCGAGCGGCTGGAGACCTACACCCCCTTCGTTGAGCGACTCCTCGTGGACGGCCATGCCTACTACTGCTGGTGCTCTGCCGATCGGCTGAAGGAACTGCGCGAGGAGCAGGCCCGGACCAAGCAGGCCAACACCGGCTACGACCGGTTGTGCGTGGGGAAGACGCGCGAGGAGAGGGCAGCGCTGCCCGGTTTTGCGGAGCACCCTGTGGTGCGGATGTTGGTGCCGGAGGATGCACCCACTCAGTTCACCGACATCATTCGTGGCA
>CBDTVQ010000019.1:0-13914 GCA_965364045.1 uncultured Tessaracoccus sp.
TTGACGACGGCCGAGATGGCGAAACTGAAGATCAACCCCAACAATCCCCCGAAGAAACCGATGGCTGCCGACTCGATGAGGAAGAGCTTGCGGATGTCGGAGAGCGCCGCTCCCAGCACTTTCATAACGCCGATCTCCTTGGTGCGTTCGTACACCGACATCATCATGGTGTTGGCAATCCCGATGGCGGCCACGAACAGTGACACGAAACCGATCCCACCCAGAACGGCCTGGATCAGCAGTGCATAGCCCTGTGATTCCCGGATCCACTCAATGTCGCTGTACGCGTCGTATCCCTGTTCCTGCAGGTCTGTGTACAAAAGCTCCGCCGATTCGGTGTCCGCCGCCAGGACGCGGAACTCGCTGTAAACGAAGCCGCGCTTGGGTTTGCCATCGGCGGTGGACGGCTGACCGGGTAGCGCCTTGCCGGGGAATCCCTTCTCCAGTGCCTTGATCAGCGACGTCTGGTCCGCGGCCACCAGATCGGAATACGGACCCCATTGGTCCGCCTCACCCGCCAACATCCCCGCCACGGGCACTATGAACTTTTTGGGAGGTTTGGGCGGCGCCGTCGACTCCTCACCGCCGTCCTCCCCCATGCCGGGCATGGGCATCTCCCCAAAGGAATCGCCCTCCTGGAAGGTCACCATCATCGGTTGCGCCATCAGGTCGATGTCCGCTGGCTCGTAGGTGTAGGGATCCCAGAACTGTTGGTTCACCATGTTGCCGAGGACGAAGGACACTGGCGCGCCGGGCTCGGGCATGTCCCCGGCTGCAAAGGGCACGTTAAGCGCCTCGATGGCGTCCAGCGGCATCCCCATCACGGACATCCACGTCGTGTAGGCGCCCACCCTGATCTCCGCGTCAACCCGGTAGACGGGCCACACCGTTTCCACTCCAGGCATGGCCTCCAACGTGGTGAGCATCGTCTCGTCCATGGCGGTGGGCAGGCTGGCATCCGATGCAGCCTCCTTCGGGGGCGCCCCGTTCACCGTCACCATCCGCAGAGACAGATTGGTGTCCATGGAGCCGGTGAACGACGCCGAAAGACCCACACCGAGCGACACCATGACGATGACGGATGTGGTGCCGATCACCACCCCCAGCACCGTCAGCAGTGTGCGGAAGAAGCGCTGGCGCAGGCTGGCAAGACTGGCGCCGATGAGGTCTGACCAGCGCATGGTTCAGCCCTGGAAGGTGTCGTTGGGCACCAGCGGTTCTTCGGACAACATGGACAGCGAATCCATGTCCTCCCGCTCCCTGCTGCGACGACGCGACCTGCGCACGAGCAGGATCACCAGCAGCAGGATCAGCAGCAGGACGAGCCCCACGACGAGGAGCGGCCACAGCGCGAACCCCATGCCCATGTCGCCCTCGGAGTCAGTGAACTCTTCTTCAGGGAACTCTTCCATCATGGGCATCACGCTCATCGGCACCTCCTTGCTGAGCGCGGTCACCGTGCCGTCCACGTCCTCGTAGGTCACCTCGATCACCAGGGGATTCTCGGATTCCTCGTCGGCATGCACCAGCATGTCAACGGCACCCGAGGTACCCGGTTCGATGGTGCCGATGAAGATCTCCTCACCGGAGACTGCCTGGCCGTCCTTGACGACGGCCTTGGCGTTGAAGAGTTTCGTCTTGCCCTGGTTGTGGATGTTGAAGGTGACTGAGCCGTCCTGGCCCACCTGAAGCATTTCGGGCACCACCTGAGGTGCGGAAGTGTCAGCGCGCACCTTCTGCTTCACCGATACCGACACCATCTCCTGCGACGAGTACGCATTGGCGACGGCGTCCTCGTACTCCACGTTCAGCTGCATTTGATAGGGCCGCTCCTCCAGGGAGGGCAGCGAGTGGAAGGACATGCTCTGGATGGAGTCGTCGCCCGCGCTGATGCGGTTGATGAAGATCGACGAGGATCCATCAGCTGGCAGGAAGGCAGTCCCTTCGCCCGAGGACAGGCTGACCTTGATGTTCTGGACTCGCGTGCGCGTGGACGTGTTGCGCAGGGTGAAGGACACCGTGAAGTCCGCTCCGGCCTCCACCTCAGCGGGTGTGGAGACGAATCCAGCCAGCATCACCCGGGGGGTGGACAGGCCGGGCACCGTTGTTCCCGGATCCCCCACACCACTGCCTGAGTTACTGTCGGAGCCGGCACCACTGTCGGAGCCCGCACCCGCACCACTGCCGGCCCCGGAGCCGCTGCCACCGTCTCCGCCACTCTCCCCGTCCGCCCGGAGTTGGTCAGTGCCCCCGTTGGCCGTGGTCTCCGTCTTCGCTCCCTGATCCCCCCACTGAATGGCAAGCGGGTTGGCCTGCGCATCGAGTGCCAGCCCACTCAGCCCGAGCGCCATGATCACTGCAACCAGCGATGAGACGAACCTCTTCATGCCTGGACTCCTTGTCCGTGGTGTTCAGCATTGTGGAGCCCGTTGTGCTCCGTGTGGGTGATGTCGGTGATGCGGCCGTCGCCGATGGAGACGATGGTGTCAGCGAAACTCGCGAGGTGATGATCATGGGTGACCATGATCCACGTCTGACCGAACCGTCGAATGACGGCGCGGAACAGATTGAGGGTCTCCTCCGACGTCTTGGAATCGAGGTTGCCGGTGGGCTCATCCGCGAACACGAGGGTGGGCTGAACAGCCATGGCGCGTGCGATGCCGACTCGCTGCTGTTGACCCCCGGACAACTGACCTGGCTTGTGGTTGAGGTGTCGCTCCAGGCCCAGTTGCACGAGCACTGCACGGGCTCGTGCGAGCCGCGCCTGCTTGCTGATCCCCCGGAAGGAGAGGGGCAGTGCCACGTTCTCCAGCGCGGTCATGGAGTCCAGGAGGTTGAAGGACTGGAAGATGAAGCCCACCTGTTCGCGACGGTAGGTGACCAGTTGTGACTCGGAGAACAGGTGCAGCGGCTGTCCTGCCACAAAGATCTCGCCGCTGGTGGGTTTCTCAAGTCCCCCCAGCATGTTCAACAGCGTCGATTTGCCGGAACCCGAGGTGCCCACGACAGCCGTAAAGGTTCCGCGTCGAATCTGCAGGTCAACGCGGTTCAGGGCCACCACCCTCGATTCGCCCACACGGAAGACCTTGCTGACGTCGCGGGTCTCCACCAGAACCTCACCAAGCGCCGGGAGGGCTCGCCGATCAGCGAGTTGCATCGAGGCCACGTCGCCTACTTTCCTGTGTTGTTGTGCTGACCGTAGAGCCCTGAGGCAGCTTTGGCCATACCGACACTCCCCGGATGGACTGCGGTCTGCCATGAATGGACCCCGGTCTGATGTTTTCCTGCAATGCTCCCGTGACAAGCCTGTCCCCCGGCGTGGAGATTCGGGGCCATCACGGTTGCAGGGACCACCAACCGCTGGTTTCGCCACGCTGTGGGACCCCTCTCGGCTCGCTCTCGTGGGGCACTGCAGGGACAATGGGGTCATGAGCGCGCTGACTGACCTCGCCGAAACGATCCCCGCAGCCGTCGCGAGGCTGGCAGAGATCGTGACCCGCACCCCCGTGCAGCAGAGCATCCGGCTGTCAGAGGCCACCGGAAGCCAGATCTGGCTGAAACGTGAAGACCTCCAGCCCGTGCGCTCCTACAAGCTCCGTGGCGCGTACAACCTCATCAGCCAACTGTCTGAGACGGAGAAGCAGGCAGGGGTGGTGTGCGCATCCGCTGGCAACCACGGCCAGGGCGTGGCCTTCAGCTGCGCAGCACTGGGTATCACCGGCACGGTCATCGTGCCCACCACCACACCACGCCAGAAGCGCCAACGCATCGCCAACCTCGGGCGCGGGCACATTGAACTGCTGATGAAGGGCGGGAACTACGACGAGGCCGGCGCCGCAGCCGCTGCACACGTTGAAGAGCACGGCGGCACGATCGTCCCGGCCTTCAACGATCCCCGGACGGCTGCCGGCCAGGCCACGGCCATCGTCGAGGCCTTCGACCAACTGGGATTTGTCCCAGACGTCGTCGTGCTGCCAGTCGGTGGCGGCGGGCTGCTGGCAGGTGTCGCCGCCTGGCTCAACACGACTCATCCGGGTGTGCGCCTCGTCGGCGTGGAGCCGGAGGGGGCGCCCTGCGTGGCCGCCGCCATGTCTGCCGGCCACCCGGTCACGCTGCACGACATCGACAATTTTGTGGACGGTGCCGCCGTCAGCCGCATGGGCGATTACACGTTCAGCGTCATCTCCGAGGCCGACGTGGAACTCACGCGGGTTCCCGAGGGCCAGGTCTGCTCGGAAATGCTCGAGATGTACCAGGTGGACGGCATCATCGCCGAGCCGGCGGCTGCGCTGGCATCTGCGGTCCTCCCCACTGGAGGCATGGGTCCGCGCATCGACCTCATTCCGGGATCACGGGTGCTCGTGCTGATTTCGGGCGGCAACAACGACGTCGCCCGCTACGCCGAAGTGGTGGAACGTTCCCTGGTCCACGAGGGACGCAAGCGGTACTTCATGGTGGAGTTCCCGCAGGAGCCGGGCGCGCTTCGTCGCTTCCTCAACGACGTCCTGGGTCCCGAGGATGACATCACCTACTTTGAGTACGTCAAGCGCAGCAGTCGCGACACCGGCCCCGCGGTGGTGGGCATCGAACTGGGCCACCCGAGCGACTACCGCTTCCTTCTGCAACGCATCTCGGAGTGCGGGTTCTGGGTGGAGGAGATAGCCTCCAACAGCCCATTCTTCCGCTTCCTGGTGTAATTCCCTGCGCCGTCCGAACTCCAGCGAAAGCGCAGCAACGAGCAGAACAGTGGTCAATTGTGGTCGGTCTGCGAACCATAACTGACCACTTCTTCCCCGCAAGCTGGCTTTTGCAGCCAAGCAGAGTGCAATCCTGGTTGGACTACCAACCACAATCGCACTTTGCCCCTCGCCCTTGGGCGTTCAGCACCCACCATGCCTTTGTATTCAGCGCTGTTGCTCCCCCTGCAACTGAAAGGGCAAAGGCTACGCTCACGGGCGAATGTCTCAGTACTTGTGGGCGCTCGCCTTCAGATCCCGACGCAGCTCCGGCGGCAGAGAGAACGTGAGGTTTTCCTCCGTCAGGCGCTCTTCTTCAGCCACGGGGAAACCCTTCTCCAGCAGTAGTTCCAGCACGCCGTCGACGAGTTCCTCGGGCACCGAGGCACCGCTCGTGACACCGACGGTGGAGACGCCTTCCAGCCACTCAGGCTGGATTTCGGTGTTGTAGTCCACCAGGTAGGAAGCCTTGGCGCCTGCTTCCAGCGCCACTTCCACGAGACGTACGGAGTTCGACGAGTTGCGCGAACCCACCACGATCACGAGGTCACAGCGGGACGCGAATTGCTTCACGGCCTGCTGACGGTTCTGGGTGGCGTAGCAGATGTCGTCGGAGGGCGGATCCATCAGCAGGGGGTACTTCTGACGAAGGCGCTGGACGGTTTCCATCGTCTCATCGACGCTGAGGGTGGTCTGGCTGACCCATGCCATCGGCCGGGTGATGTCCAGATTCAGAGCATCGACGTCCTCGGGTCGCTCGACGAGCGTCGTCTGGTCCGGTGCCTGGCCCATCGTTCCCTCAACCTCTTCGTGGCCAGCGTGTCCGATGAGAAGGATCTGCACGTCCTTGGCCGCAAACCGCTGGGCCTCCCGGTGCACTTTGGTCACGAGAGGGCAGGTCGCATCAATGGTCTTGAGTTCCTTCACTGCGGCCTCCTGATGGACGGCCGGGGAAACACCATGCGCCGAGAAGACGACCCTTGCACCCTCAGGAACTGTCTCCAGTTCGTCGACGAAGACGGCACCCTGCTTCTCGAGTGTCTCCACCACATGCTTGTTGTGAACGATCTGTTTGCGGACGTAGACGGGGGCTCCATAGGTTTCGAGCGCGCGCTCCACCGTCACGACGGCGCGGTCAACCCCCGCGCAGTACCCACGAGGGGCGGCGAGAATGACTCGCTTGGAACTCTGGTCAACTGATGAGGACATGCCACCCAGTCTAGGAGACTCCAACGGTCGCCACCCAGACAGATGCGCGCGTGCTACAAAAGGGGCATGACCATGCATCACAGCGCCGGGCCGGGCCGCCAGTGGCAATCGCCCACAGCCACTCCGGCGGACGACATCCGCTTCTTCATCGACTCCGCGGACCAGGCCGCCTGCGAACCATGGCTGCGGATCGGCATGTTCTCCGGGGTGACCACGAATCCCCAGTTGATGCGCGAGGCCTCCCGCCACATTTCCGACATCAAGGAGATCTACAACTGGGCGCGTGACGCCGGTGCCAGGGAAGTGTGTTTCCAGGCGTGGGGCTCCACCGTCGAGGATCAGTACCGCTCCGCCATGGAGATTCGCGAGATCGCCCCGTCGGCCACCATCAAGGTTCCCTGCACCCGTGTGGGGGCCCACACCATCTCAAAGCTGCGCGACCAGGACGTGCCCGTTCTACTCACCGCGGTCTATTCCGCCAAGCAGGCGTTGATCGGATCCGCACTCGGGGTGAAGTACATCGCGCCCTACTTCAACCGCATGTTCCGCGCCGGTCTGGACGGTACCGAGGAGATCACCCACATGATCCGCGCAATCCCGCAGGACGGCACGGGCCCCATGATCATGGCCGCGTCCATCAAGTCAGCAAAACACCTGGTGACCCTGACGGACATCGGGGTGCGTGTCTTCACCGTCTCACCGGACGTGCTCGAAGATCTCTTCACCGACGATCTGACTGCCAAAGCCGTGGATGATTTCGAGAGGTTCATGATCGACGTCCGTTGAAGCACAACGTGCGTCAACCCATCACCATGGCCCCAGTAGCACCACCATGAGTACCGCGGTGGAGACGAACTCACCGAGGCCCACCGCCTTGGCTGTGAAGTTGCGCCCGCGGAGTGGACCCAGCCAGGGCACGAGCCACGCTCGGGCCGCCATGAGGGCGAAGAACGATGCCACCAGCAGCCGCGGCAGGCCCCCCGGCACAGCGAACGAGCCGGCGACGCACACGAGGTGCCAGGCAACAGAGGCCACGACCCACCCGACGCTGCCGCGCTCACGGATGATGGTCTTGACGTACAACACGGTGCCGAAGAAATAGCCGAAGGTGACCAGCGAGACCCCCACCAGTTCGGGTGCGACGCTCCACGGCAACAGCCCTTCACTTCCCAGCACCAGCGGCAGCAGGCTCGCGGCCGCCACCGTCGTGACACCGGAGAGCAGGCTGCGGTCGCGGCGACGCCACGCCAGCCACAACGACAACGTCGCCAGAGGGGCGAACACGATCACCCAGGACCACCACTCGGGTCTCAGCGCCAGTAGCCCGATCCCCAACGCCCCCGTCGCGATGGCGTACGCACGGACGGCAGGCACGAACCGCCGCTTGAACCGTGAGCGAAGCCACTGGGAAGTGGCGAAGAACGCGAAGTACCCCATCAGCCAGAAGGCAAACAGCAGCAGTGACGACACGACGGCCCCGCCATCGCGCACCACCCATACGAAGCCCAGCAACCACGGCACCACCACCATCGCCCAGGCTCCGTGCTGGTTGGGCATCCAACCTTGTGAGCCCCTCATGGCCGGGGCGCGCCGAGTGGTCGTCGTGCTCATGGCGCCCATCCTACGAAGCCGCCTGTCAGGGTCCAGCACTAGGGTGGGGACCATGGCATTGCAGAGTTCTGAGGAGCAGCCGCAGCCCTTGGGACGGGTGGTGATGGCCGTCAAGGATTGGGTGGGGCGGTGCAGCGAAATCTGGGTGGATGCCCAGGTCATCGAGATCAAGCGACGCAGCGGACCCACACAATTCCTCACCTTCCGGGACCGGGTGGCCGACATGTCCGCCAAGGTCACGGTCTCCGCCATGGTGCTCGACGCTGCTGGCCCACTCCCGGAAGGATCACGGGTTACTGCCCGGGTCAGGCCCCGCGTCTGGGAGCGCAACAGCACGCTCAGCTTCGAATGTCTTGAACTGGTGGTGGCGGGGGAAGGGAAACTTCTTGCGAGACTCGAGCAGTTGAAGCGCAAGCTGCAGGCCGAGGGACTGTTCGAGGTGCACCGCAAGCGCCGCGTGCCGTTCATCCCCCGTCGTATCGGGCTGGTGACCGGCAAGGGCTCGGATGCCGAGCATGACGTTTTGGCAACCGTGCAGAGCCGCTGGCCGGCTCTCTTCACGGTCGTCCATTGCCTGGTGCAGGGTCCCACCTCCGCTGAATCCGTCATCACGGCGATCCAGCGCCTGGACCGCGACAAGGAGGTGGACGTCATCATCGTGGCGCGTGGCGGTGGCAGTCTCGAGGACCTCCTCTCCTTCTCCGACGAGGGGGTCGTCCGCGCCGTCGCGAACTGCACCACGCCGGTCATCTCCGCCATTGGTCACGAGCAGGACGTCCCCCTGCTGGACTTCGTGGCCGATGTCCGTGCCTCCACCCCCACCGACGCCGGCAAGCGGGTGGTGCCGGACTTCGAGGCGGAGACGGACCTCATGGCTCAAGCCAGATCACGAATGGACGTCGCGATCACCCAGCGTCTGGACGTTGCCCGGCGCAGCCTTGAGGATCTGCGCTCCCGCCCCGTGTTGAAGGACCCCACCAGCGCGTTCACCGCACACACTGACCGGCTGGAGATGCTCCGTCACAGGTTGGGCACGGGTATCGACACGGTGCTGCGCCACGAGGAGTCGGGCCTTCGGACTGCCCTGGCGGGTGTACGGGCCATGTCTCCCAAGGCCACCCTGGAACGGGGCTATGCCGTTCTGTTCGACGGCGGGACCACCGTCTCCTCCACCGGCGCGACGTCCGTCGGCACCACCATCCGGGCCCACCTGTCTGACGGCCAGTTGGACCTTGACGTCACCGGAATCCATCCACAGGAGAACCATGGCTGAACAACCAACCTACGAAGTGGCACGCGAGGAGCTCGGAGAGGTGGTGCGCAAGCTGGAGTCCGGCGGCGTACCCCTGGCGGAATCCATGGCGCTCTGGCAGCGCGGAGAAGAGCTCGCGACGCTGTGCCAGAAGTACCTCGACGACGCCCGAACCCAGGTGATGAAGGCCCGCCAGACGGAATAGCCAGTCCCTGGCGGATTGAACCCAGCGGAATTCAGTCGGTAACGAGGCTGCCGGCGAAGGCCTCCAGCTGGGCATAGTCCGTGTCGCCCGTCACCACGGCCGTCATTTCACCGTCGCGCCAGACCAGCGAACGAGAAATCTCGTCGCGGGAGATCCAGTGCTCCCATGTGCGGCCAGCAATTTCCGACACCTCGGACTCCCTGCGGCCGTCCTGTGTGACGTCGGCCACAAAGGCACCCACCCCACGATCACGCTGCTGCACGGCCACATAGATGCCGTTGGGGGCCAGGTACCCCAGCTGCCAGGAGTTCCCGACGGCGGGCTGACCTGTGATCCACTGATTGCCGTCCTCGGCCCAGGCCACCCGTGTGGGCATCCATTCGGCCGGCAGATCCGTGGCCCGGAGTACCGGATACGGCGAGTTCTGCTCAGCCTGTTCAAGGACGGGCGCCACGTCGACCTGCTCCGCCGTGGGTTTGGGGTCATTCGTGAAGACCCATGTGATGAGGAGCAGGGGAATCATGATCACAGCCATCGAGATCACCATGTCCCTTGCCCGCGCCTGGGAATTCCTGCCTGCCATGGCCCCCATGATTCCATGTCCATGCAAAGCCCCTCAATCCGTGCAGGACGTTCTATCCTGCTTGCATGCCTTCACTCCGACGGTTCGTCGACCGCGTCTGGCCACCCAAGTGGCTGTACGCGACGTACGTCTCCCAACTGCGGGGTCAGCTGGACATGAACAGGCTGCCGCAACACGTGGCGGTCCTGGCTGATGGCAACAGACGCTGGGCCCGATTGAACGCACCGGGCAAGCCCCTGGCTGTCGGGTATCGCGCCGGTGCCGACAAGCTCATCGAGTTTGTCGAGTGGTGCGACGAAGCCAACATCAAAGTGGTGACGCTGTGGGTGTTGAGCACCGACAACCTTGACCGCGCGAGCGACGAAGAACTCAAACCCCTCCTACGGGTCATTCAGGAGCTCGTCTGCTCGCTGGCGGCCACGAGGCGGTGGCCCGTGCAGGCCGTCGGCGCCCTTGATCTGCTGCCGGCTGAGTGTTCACGCCTGCTCGTGGAGTATGCCGATTCCACCGACGGACTCTCGGGCATGCATGTCAACGTGGCCGTGTCCTACGGCGGCCGCCACGAGATGCGCGACGCCGTCCGCTCACTCCTGTCCGCTCGCGCGGATCAGGGAGCCACCCTGGAGGATGTCGCCACCACTGTTGAGGTGGAGGAGATCGCCGAGCACCTCTACACGAGGGGGCAGCCCGATCCTGACCTGATCATCCGCACCTCCGGCGAGCAGCGGCTGTCCGGATTCCTGATGTGGCAATCGGCGCACAGCGAGTTCTACTTCTGTGAAGCGCTGTGGCCGGATTTCCGCAAGGTGGACTTCATGCGTGCACTGCGCGACTACTCGCAGCGCGAACGCCGGTTTGGTCACTAACGCTGGCCCAGAACAGAAAATCACAGCCCATCCTGTAACCTACGGTGGCGTAAGTTACAGCGAACGAGGGTCAGCCATGAGTCACAGCACCACCACAACACAACGCCAGGACGAGCGAGCGCAACGGATGAAGCCACCAGCCGAGGCCCCGGCCAAACCCATGATGCGTGGCTGGCTGCACCTGGGCTTCGCACCAGTGGCCCTGATCGTCGGGGTTGTCCTGACGGCCTATGCACCCACTCTGCTCGGTCGCGTCGGTTGCGGCGTCTACACCCTGACTGCGGTCCAGCTCTTCGCCACCAGCGCGGTCTACCACCGTGGCACTTGGACCCCGTCCACCCTGGCGACGTTTCGCCGGATCGATCACTCCAATATCTTCGTCTTCATCGCCGGCACCTACACGCCCCTGTCTCTCGTGATGCTGGACGGCACCACCCGCATCGCCGTCCTGGTACTGATCTGGACCATCGCCGTGCTGGGCATCGCTTTCCGTGTCCTGTGGCTGGGTGCGCCACGCTGGCTCTACACATTCCTGTACGTCGCCATGGGTTTCGCGGCAGTCGGCTGGTTCCCAGAGTTCTGGGAGGCTGGTGGTCCGGCCGTCGTCATTCTCATCATCACAGGTGGTCTCATCTACACACTGGGCGCCGTGGCCTACGCCACGAAAAGACCTGCCCTCAGCCTCAAGTGGTTTGGCTTCCATGAGGTCTTCCACTCTGCCACTATTCTTGCGGCCATCTGCCATCTCGTGGCCATCGGTATCGCAGTTTTCGCCACCGGCGCCGCGTAGTCTCCGGGGTTTGGCCGCCCCATTCCCAACCGGCTGGCGCAGGAACTGAATGACGCCACACGGCCCGACTTGCCACTGTGATCGAAACAATGGAGCACTTTAATCAACGGCCCGGGCGAGCGTAAAACATGGCCCAAATGTCGCGCCCACTGTTCGATCGTGGTGTTGATTCAGGGACTGAGTTCGACGATTGATCCGCCCAGCATCTTCCCAAACGGGTGACGAAGCCTCTCAATCGGAGTACCGTCAAGAGATACTCGCCAGGAGTGGGCCTTCTGAATTGGAGGTGCAGGCTATGAATTCCGTTCGATCGTCATTGGAGATGATCGTGAAGGTCGTCAAGGATGCTGCCCACCCTCTGGAAGTTGGCGTTCGTACAGGCGGAGCAGTTCAGGACGATGCCGAGGTGTCTGTCATCCCGGTGTCGGTGGAGCGAGTGGGTAGGTCGCGAAGGGACGGCCCGATTCTCGATCTTCAGTTGACGGTCGCCGTGCTGTGCACGGGTCCCACGAACATCGACATCGTGGAAGACCTCTTCGCGGCCGTCGAGATGCACAGTAGCTATTCGATCGGGCCGCTTGATTGGCCCGTGGCACCCCCGGGGGCCGCAGGGCTCGGGTTTCGCGTCAGCGTTCCCGTACCCGTGCGACTCACCGAACCACACGGTCCTCCAGTCAAGGAACCTCTCACGGTCCAGACCGTCGTCGGCGGTCGCTGAAAGGGAAAACCATGCCGAACTATCTTGCTCCCGGCGTTTACGTCCAGGAGCTCCCCAATACCGGGGCCAACACAATTGGCCGCACGAGCACGAGCATCGCAGGCTTCGTCGGGGTCGCCCCGAACCCCACTGCAAGACTCAACGAAGCCGTCGCAATCGACAATTGGACCCAGTTCGTCGACATCTTCGTGGGTGACTCGGATCATGGATCGCATCTCGCGAACGCTGTCTACGGGTTCCACTCCAATGGAGGCGGGACCTGCTACGTCGTCAATGTCGGATCGGGCGGCGCCATCACCGGAACCGCGCGAAAGCCCACCGGTCTCGACCTGTTCGACGCGATCGACAACATCTCGATAGTGGCGGCCCCGGGATTCACGGATGCCACAGCCTACGCGGCACTGCAGGCTCACTGCGAGCACCCGCTCCGGCAGGATCGCGTCGCGATTCTCGACACGCCAGAAAACGTCAACGACATCGGTGCCCTCACTCGCACGGCAACATCAGGAATGCCCGTCGAAGCTCCGTCTGAGACCCCCGCGGAGGGGGAGGAGGCCGAGGGTGGCGCGACTCGACGGTCGCCCTCGCAACCCCAGACCCCCGACGCGTACGGCGCTCCACAGTCGAGCTATCTCTCGGTGTACTACCCGTGGATCGTCGTGAACGACGCGGTGACAGGAGAGAAGGTCACGCAGCCGCCATCCGGGCATGTCGCGGGAGTGTGGGCGAGAGTCGATGCCCAGCGCGGCGTCCACAAGGCTCCCGCGAATGAATCGGTGCTCCGCGCGCTCGACCTCACGCATCGCGTGAGCAGATTCGAGCAGGAGATTCTGAATCCAGCGGGCGTCAACTGCATCCGTTACTTCCCCGGCGAGGGCATCCGCATCTGGGGCGCCCGCACGAGGGCGGTCGACGAGTTCCGCTACATCAACGTTCGTCGTTTGACGAACATGATCAAGGAGTCGATCGAGGATGGCACCCGATGGGTCGTTTTCGAACCGAACGACTACACCCTGTGGCGTTCGATTGGCCGCGACATTCGGGCGTTCCTGACAAACGTCTGGCGCGACGGTGCACTCCTTGGCCGCACACCCCAGGAGGCGTTCTTCGTCAAGTGCGACGAGGAGACAAACCCTGCAGATGTCCGAGATGCGGGGCAGGTCGTCACAATCGTGGGGATCGCGCCCGTCAAACCTGCAGAGTTCGTCATCTTCAAGCTCATGCAGTCGGCTGACAGCAGTCAGCTAGAGAACCCGGGAGCATGACATGGCAGGTCAAACTCCGGCAGCACAGCCGGGAAACGTCGTGGATCCATTCCGCGCGTACAACTTCAAGCTCATCATCCAGAACGTGGTTGCCGCGCACTTCACGCGAGTCGACGGCCTGGGGGTCAAGATCGAGCGCATTCTCTATCGAGCCGGAGGAGATCGCGGAACCGTCAGATCAATTCCGGGCCCGGTGGAGTTCTCGCCCGTAATTCTGCACTACGGGCATACGGACTCAACCGAACTGCTCACGTGGCTCTTTGCCGCCGTGAACGGAACGGTCGAACGTCGCAACGTGTCGCTCGCGATGCTCAACGATGCCGGCTCAGACGAAGTTCGCCGGTGGAACCTCATCGGGGCGTGGCCTTTCGAGTGGTCAGGCGCGCCACTCGATGCGCTCGGTAAGGATCTCGCGATCGAATCGATGAGCCTCGCGTACGACCGACTCGAGCTCGACGATGCTAGTCCCCCAACTTCGTAAAGGGATTGCGCGCGGGCTCCACGCTCTCGCGAGAGCGGTCGACGGCGGAAGTCTGGATTCACCATCGACTCAATCGCCGGATTCCGCGGCCCCGGGGATCGATGTCTCCGGAGCCCCCGCGCACTGGGTGGACCGCGTGCGGGAGGCCGGCCTGCTCGAACCCGGTGCGGCCGGGCGCTGGCAGCGGGGCGCCGCGCC
>CBDTVQ010000020.1:0-13586 GCA_965364045.1 uncultured Tessaracoccus sp.
GGGTCGACGCGCTTGTTCGCAGACTTGGTGCCCTTGTCGGACATCTTCTCGCGCCCGATGCGCAGCACTTCCAGCATCTTGTCGGCGTCAATGTCGTAGGCCATGGTCACGTGGTGCAGGACCACGCCGCCGGCAAGGCGGCGCTGCGCGGCGCCGGCGATCTTGCCCTTGTCGCTGGCGATGTCGTTGAGGGGCACGTAGCGGGCGTTGACGCCGAGTTCGGCGAGCGCGCCCATCACCCATTCGTCGAGGAAGGCGTAGCTGCGCTCGAAGCTGAGCCCCTCCACCAGCGAGGTGGGAGCGATCAGGGAGTAGGTGACGCAGTTGCCCTGCTCCATGAACATGGCGCCGCCGCCGGTGATGCGACGGACGACGTTGATGCCGTGGCGCTCCCGACCCTCCTCATCTATCTCGTTGGCATAGGACTGGAAGGAGCCGATGACCACCAATGGGCGGTCCCAGTCCCAGATCCTCAGGCACGGGTTGATCGAGCCCTGGCTGAGTTCCTTGGCCATGACCTCGTCCAGCGCCACGTGCATGCGCGGATCCATCGTGACGGGACCGATGACGTCGAACGTGTGGTCTGACCAGTCGGTGGCATGGCCCAGCGCGCGGCGTACTGCGATGCCGACGGCCTCCGGGCTGAAGCCGATGAGGCGGGCACCCTCGGGCAGACGTGACTGGATGGCGGCCGCGAGGTCGTCGGCGGACGTGTCGTCGGGCATGCCCGTCAGGGCCCCGTTGATGTCCTCCAGCGCTTCGTCGGGTTCGAGGAAGAAATCGCCTGAGAGGGCGGCCCGGGTGATCCGTCCTTCCGAGGCCTCGATGTCGATCGCGACCAGTTTGCCGCCGGGAACCTTGTACTCACCACGCATGACGGCGAGCCTACCGCGATGGACTGAGGCCCATCGAACGGCCCGGTGACGCCTGTCAACGACGGCCGGGAACTGCGACGGTATGACCTTTTTGCGCTGGCCTGTATCAGCGGCTCTTATCCAGCATCCTAAGGAGTAGGGCCTGACGTCGTGTCGGTCCGCTGAGACGAAAGTGGGCATTCCATGTCAATCGGAGTTCGAATGAACGAGGTCGTCTGCAACCTTGAGACCACTTCGGGCCGGCGCGATCGCGTGCGGGAACGTCGTCGCAAGTGGGGGTCCGACGAAGTTGCCCTGTTCGCAGCAATCCATGACGCCGAAAGCGGTGACCTGCTGTCGGTCTATCGATTCGGCCGGGATGAGGTGGACAGCGGCGATAGTTTCAATCTGGCTCAGTCGATGCTTGCTCCCGGCGATTCCAGCGACTCGATTTTGATCTCGATCGTTGGCTACGAGATTGATGGCCCGAGGGGCTTTCAGCGTCTGTACAACGACAAGTATGAGGAGTGGCTGGGTGCGGTTGGCGAGTCTGATTTTGGGCTCCCTCTGGAGCCGGGTCCTCGAGAAACCGCGAACGGCATCTTCTTTGCGCCGTTTCAGTTCACGCTCTGGAAGCGACTGCTGGAGGACGATCTCATCATTTTGGATCGGTTCGGAGTGGATGGCAGTGTGTTCGGCCGGGCAGCGCTGCCGGCTCGCGAGTCCTATGCACCCAGCGATTCGGTTGCTGGCCTCACGGTTGTCGCCGAGTACGAGCGGGACGGGGACGAGGTTGTGACCCGACGGACCTACAGCGCTCGGTCGGAGTTGAGCAGCTACACACTCGTGTTGAGCTTCCGTCGCTGACCCGATTGGTTCGGGGCGGCTCGGATGGCGAGGTGGTCTATTGCGGCCTGGTCGCAGCGCGATGTCTCACGAGCATCCATTCAGGGTTCGCCCGGTCAAACCAGCGGGAGTAGCCCTGGTGGCTGGCCATCCTGCTCCTCGTCGGCGTTCACCATGAAGTGAGCTGCGCGCGTCATGTACTCGCGGAGTTCGGCCTCCTCGGAGGCGGCCATGTCCAGGGTGTCGATGGCGGCGTGCATGTGGTGGAGCCAGCGGTCGCGCTGCCTCGGTGTCACGGCATAGGGCGCATGCCGCATGCGCAGGCGAGGATGGCCCCGCGTCTCGCTGTAGGTCTTCGGACCGCCCCAGTACTGCTCGAGGAACATCCTTAACCGGTCCTCGGCGGGACCGAGATCCTCTTCGGGATACATTGCGCGCAACGGCGGGTCGTCGGCCACGCCCTCGTAGAAGGCCCGCGCCATCCTCGCGAAGGTCTCATGCCCTCCGACGCGCTCGAAAATGGTTCCCGTTTGCTCGCTCACGTGGGCAAGTGTTCCAGAGTCTGTGTCAACCACAATGGTGCGCCACCGCGTTGTAAGGGGTAGGGAGGTATCCGTGACCGAACAACCGGGCATCGAGGTCCGCGACTTTGAGCGATTCGGCGCGAAGCGGGGCAAGGCCTTGTTGCGTGCCGCAGGGGTCCGTCCACCTGGCTGACGAGGAGGCAAGCCGATCGAGGCGAGCTCGGAGCAGCTGCCGGTCGAGGGACCGGACGCCATCGTGGAGCCCTACATCGAGTACCCGGACAACGTGTACAGCCCGGTGCTCCTGGGGGCCGACGTCCGGGCGGGACTGGAGCGCTACGGCTTTGGCTTCGCGCCAAAATGATCGGCTGGAGAAAGAATGGCTGGAACACTGCAACCAAACATGGCGCCCATCGCGTCGTGGTGGGTAGGAGGTGTTGACCGATGACTGAGTCGCTGGTGAACGAGGCCGTCGGCTTCGAGCAGTTTGTGGCCGAGAAGGGTCGAGGGCTGCTGCGTGCCGCATGGCTGTTGACCGGTGACCGTCATCACGCCGAGGACCTGGTGCAGACCGCGCTCGCGAAGACGTGGGGGAGCTATGCCTCCATGGCCAATGACCACAAGTTTGAGGCCTACGTGCGCACGACGATCTACCGCACATTCGTGTCGTGGTGGCGGCGGTCCTCTTGGCGTTCCGAGCAACCACGTGGTGACGTGCCCGAGCAGGAATCGGGTGACGGCGTCTCGACGCTTCGCCTCGACCTGCTCCGAGCACTCGACGGCCTGCCACGGATGCAGCGCGCGGTTCTCACCCTCCGGTTCTTCGACGACATGTCCACCGCTGAGGTGGCGACTGTCCTCGGGATCCCGGAGGGCACGGTCAAATCCCACTCCCACCGCGGCTGCGCAGCACTGCGCGGCTCGGTCCATCTCGACGGACAAGAAGTGACGCCATGAACGATTCCCGGATGAACGAACCCGAGAAGAACGACCCGGAGCTCTCGGACAGTCTCCGCCGCATCGTCCCCGATGATCTGTCGCCGGCGGGTCTTGTGGCTGGTGCACGCGGGAAGCGACGTCGGCGCAATGGGGTGGTGGGCGCGGTGGCTGCGCTTGTACTGGTGGCAGTCGCAGTGCCTCTGGCACTCAACCTGCCGTCGAATGACAACCTCATCGCCGAGCCTGCAGCCACGTCGACGGCACCGCAGACCGAGGAGCCCACAAAGGCCTTTGCACTGCCAGGCGCACAGGCCTGTTACAACGATGACGGCATACCCATCAATCATTCGCAGGACGCATCCGGTCCCGCGGAGCCCGGGGCCGTGAAGGCGTGGCTGTGTGGCGACTACTCCCCGGACACCGGCGCCGGATCCGTCGGTCCGCATGAACCACTGACGTCGGGCATTGACGAGCTGCTGGAGGGTGTGCAGTCCGAGCCCGAGGTGGATCTCGCTGTGATCTCCTGCCCGGCGGAGTACAACCTCAGCTTCAACGTCGTCCTCGAGTACGCGGACGGCACCCGTAGCATAGTCGGCGGTGATCGCCATGGCTGCCGTCTGACCTATGACGGGGGAGTCGCTCGCGAGGGTGGTGACAAGTTCTACGGCGAGGCAGTGACGGCGTGGGAAACCCAGCGGGAATCTGAAACGGATGGTTGGGTCGTGCCCCACATCTGCCCCGGCCCGCTCTCGCTCATCGAGATGGATGCGGGAGACGCTGTCCAGGCGTCGGTCTGTGGAGAGAAGGAGGACGGCTCCTGGGCGGCCACGTACCTCGATAATGACCTCCTTGAGGCGTTGTCCCAGGAGCTGCGAGCCCCGTTGGAGGAGAACCCACTGCCGGATTCATCCGCCCCGGAACAACGTGTCTGGCTGACGACTTCCAACAAGTTCACCGACTACCAGAGCTTCGTGCGCCTCGAGGACGGCATGTACCGCGCCTACGACGGCGAGGGGCTGGAATGGTTCTGGAAGCCGTCGGCGGACCTGTCGTCCAGGCTGGACGAGGCACTCGTCAACGCGGACTCGTCGGACGTTCCGCCAACCGGAATATCCCTCGACTCCACGGTCAGCCATGGTCCGGGCACACCAGTCGACCCGGGAACCCCATCGGACCTCCCTCGCCCCTGGGTCTCAGAGGGGTGCCAGGCTGCTGCCAACGGTGAGCTGGTGTCCTCGGTCCTGCCCGACGGCGAGGTACCGGACGGCGCCGACCGCATCTGGTTGTGCACCAATGGCCAGACGCTGGTCGGCGCGCCGGCTCCGCCCATGGAGCCGCTAGAAGACGCCGGGTTGGTCTCAGAGGCGGTGGCATCTTTCAACGAGTTGCTCCCGATGCTGGCCGACCAGGCGTGCACCATGGAACTCGGCCCGTCCTACTTCATCGTTCACGAGTATGCCGACGGCACCCGCTACGCCGTCGAGATCCAGGACTACGGCTGCAGGGCTGCCACAGCGGGTGACCTGGTGAAGGAAAACAGCGAGCTCTACAAGGAGACTCTGCTGGATCTGTGGTCCAAGCAACGTACGAACGAGCCAAAGACGCAGACCCGTCCTGGGCCGCTGTGCCCGTTGACGTCCTCGCTGTTCGGCACCAACCTCCAGGAGGCAAGGTTCACCTCCGGCGCCGCGTGCGTCGGCTGGGGGGACATCGTTGATATCGACAGACGGGCTGGCGAAGAGGTCCCCATCTCTGAGCGTCTGCTGTCGCAGATCACGGCCCAGTTGCCCGACGCACCTCTGGCGACGGTGGACGGGGAGGGTCCAGTAGGCCCAACGGTTCTCGGGCCCGACGGGGACAGCATCGTGCTGTTGACGGCGGACGGTGACCCGTTCGTCCTCTTCCACCAAGAGGACGGAGCGTTCTACTGGCCAGTAGGGGAGTACGCCAGGGTTTGGACACCCACCGGCGAAACAGCGAACGAGTTCAAGGCCCTCTTCGAGGAGTGAGCAGGTATCCGGGAGCATTCGCGGTGGTCACACGACACGCGAACGCTCCCGAACCCGCAACCTGTTTTCAGGTCTGCAGGATCACGCCGGCGTGGTTGCGGGTGTCCTCGGCTGTGAAGAGTCGCTCCTCTTGAAGCGACCAGTGTTCCCAATGGGGCCGGAAGGATTCGCCGTCCCGTTCTATGCCCCGGGCCATTCTGACGTCGCGGTCGGCCTCCACCCAGGCCAGTGCCGCGAGGTGTGGGCGGCATGCTCTGGATCCGGAGCCGACACCCTCAAGCACAATCCAGTCCGCAGCCGGGACGTGCACCTCCTCAGCCCGCTCACTCGCCAGCCAGTCCCACCGTCGAAAGTTCCCGTCTTCGCCGCGCGACAGGGGCTCCAACACACGGGTGGCCACGAGGTCGACGGCTTCAGTCAGGCCGTTCCATCCCGGATACAGGTCATCCATGTGGACGATCTGCGGCCGTATGCCGGTACGCGCCAGTATCTTCTCCGAAACAGCGTCGGCAAATGTGGTCTTTCCCGCGCCGGATGGGCCGTCGATTCCGATGATGCGGGGATTCTGTAAATCTGGGATCCCCAGCCGTGCATGGGTCAGCAGTTCGTCAATGGCGTCGATCATTCGGGTGGAGTCACGACAGTGAGAGGAAGAGCTTCTCCACCTCGTCAGGGGTCATATCAGCGTCGGGGCCGTCGCCCACGAGGCAGTTGCGCATGGCGCTGGAAATGATGGAGTAGCCAGCCTTGTCAAGGGCGGAGGACACGGCTGAGAGTTGGGTCACGACGTCGCGACACGGAGCGCCATCCTCTACCTTCTCGATGACAGCGTTCAGCTGGCCGCGAGCGCGCTTCAACCTGTTGAGGATCTTGCGCTGCGCTTCCAGGCCTGCTGTGTCCGTGGGTTCCATCGATTCCTCCTATGATCTGGCAATACCCTACCGGGTTTGCACCAACATACCCCCAGGGGTATGTTTACCGCCATGGCAACCATCGATCTGACCAACGAAACATTCGAGACCACCACTGATGAGGGCATCGTCCTTGTGGACTTCTGGGCCGCCTGGTGCGGTCCGTGCCGCACCTTTGGGCCGGTTTTCGAAGCAGCCTCGGAGACGAACCCGGACATCACCTTCGCCAAGATCGATACCGAAGCCAATCAGGAGCTCTCCGGTTCGCTGGGAATCATGAGTATCCCCACGCTGATGGCCTTCCGGGATGGAATCATGCTGTACTCACAGGCCGGGGCATTGCCCAAGCGGTCGCTGGAAGAGCTGATCGGCAAGCTGCGCGACGTCGACATGGACGACGTGCGCAGTCAGATCGCTGAGCAGGAAAAGCAGGGCAGCAACCAATGAGGCTCGTGGTCGTCGGCGGGGTCGCCGGCGGGATGAGTGCAGCGGCCCGGGCCCGACGACTCTCGGAGGATGCCGAGATCATCGTGCTGGAAACCAGGGGAGAAGTCTCCTTCGCGAACTGTGGACTGCCCTACTTCGTGGGCGATGAGATCAAGGACAAGGAGCAGCTGCTCGTCCAGACACCGGAGGGACTCAGCGCCAGCCTGGGTATCGACGTGCGCATCAACACAGAAGTTGTGGCGATCGACACTGAGCGGCGCATCGTCACCCTCCTGGATTGCGACGGGAAATCAGAGCTCAGTTACGACGAGCTCATCCTCTCCCCAGGTGCTTCAGCCATCAGGCCGCCGATTCCAGGGCTGGATTCGCCCAGGGTCCACACGCTCCGCACCGTTCCGGATGCCGTGGGTCTCAAGGCTGCCCTTCACGGTGCGCGCAGCGCTGTGGTGATGGGTGCAGGTTTCATCGGCCTCGAGGCTGCCGAGGCACTGAAGAAGCAAGGACTCAGAACTTCTGTGGTGGAGCTTGCCCCACACGTTCTGCCGCCGCTTGAAACTGAGATGGCCCGTCTGGTGCGTGACGAACTGGTCCGCCTCGGTATCGACGTCCATGACGGGGTCTCCGCCAACGCGGTGGAACAGGGCGAGGATCACGACGTGGTTGTGCTCTCCGACGGCACCCGCATCGAGGCAGACATCATCGTGCTGTCCGTCGGTGTCCGTCCAGACACTCGTGTCTGGGAGGAGGCAGGGGTCACTTGTGATCGTGGGGCGATTCTGGTCGACGAGCTGGGTCATACCGCCGTCGAAAACATCTGGGCGGTGGGTGACGCTACCGCGAGTGCAGATTTGGTCACTGGTGAGCGTCGCCCCGTTGCACTCGCTGGTCCGGCGAATCGGGCCGGGCGTCTGGTGGCCGATGCAATCATGGGCAAGCGTGGACACGTGTTGCCCGGGCTCGCTGGAACTGCGATCGTCCGGGTCGGGGAACTGACGGCTGCCCTCACGGGGGCCAATCGTCGCGGTCTTGACGATGCTGGTGTTGCTTACCACACCATTCACTTGCATCCACTCAATCATGCGGGCTATTTCCCGGGTGCAACACAGATTCATCTCATGGTGCACTTCGGAACGGACGGCAAGGTGCTTGGCGCCCAGGCCGTGGGCCATGAGGGTGTGGACAAACGCATCGATGTCCTGGCAGTGGCCATCAAGGCGGGTTTCACCGTCCATGATCTGATCGACCTTGACCTGGCCTACTCGCCGCCCTACGGCGCAGCCAAGGATCCGGTGAACATGGCCGGGATGATGGGAAGCAACGTGCTCGACGGCACGCTCAAACTCTGGCATGCCGCAGACGTCGTGGATGTGATGGCCACATCATTGGTGCTGGACGTGCGCAGCGCAGAAGAGGTGGCAGAAGGTCGCGTGGCCGGCTCACTGAACATCCCCCACACGGAACTCCGGGACAGGATGGATGAGGTCAGGGCCGCGGCCAATGGGCGTCCGGTCAGCGTCCTCTGCGCATCAGGAGTTCGGTCCTACCTCGCTCTGCGTCAGCTTGATCACGCTGGACTGAGTGCGTCCAACTTGTCCGGAGGCATGCTCACACTTCAGGCTGCCCTTGGTGACGGAGCACAGAACGTCATCGTCGCCACCTGACGCGCAGAACGCGGCGTCAAGCGGTTAAGGCGCTGGAACAACGTCCCCCGGGCAGATCACTGCCCGGGGGACGTTGCATTGAGTCAGGTCAGCCAGGGCTCTGCTCAGGACGCTACGCGCAGGCAAACCATCGGCACCGAGGATTCGGTGACCAGGCCGTGTGAGACGAAAGAGTGCGCCATGATCTCCAGCGCTGACTCCTGGGCCTTCTTGGGGAAGAAGGGCACGGTGACCGCCAGGCTTGCCAGCCCGTGTACGCCGCTCCAGAAGGCAAATGCCAGCGGCAACAGTGTTGCGTCTGAGGAGGGGAGATCGTGGACCTCTCCCAAGTCAGCCAACAAGGCCTGGAATCCGGGTGCCTCAATGCTCTGGGCGTCGGGATCCTGCGACCTCCGAGGCTGGGAGAACAACGCATGGTACGCATCAACGTGTTCGTTCGCCCATTCCAGATGAGCCCTGCCTCTTTGCAGCAGACGTTCCTGGGGGTCAGCCTTGGACGCGCAAACGGTTTCGAGATCTTCACTCCACGCCACGTACGCGCGGCGACTGGCAGCGCGCTCCAGTGTCGAGAGGTCTCCGAAGTGGTGGTAGAGCGTCGGCGGTGTGCAACCCGCCCTGTCGCAAACTGCCGAGATGGTCAGTCGTACCCCGACCGGTAGTTCCTGCAGGAGATTCCAGCATGCGTCCAACAGCCTCTGCCTGCCGTCAGCGCTTCCGCCTGGTGGTCTTCCTGCCATGTCTGGTCCACTCTTTCCCGAATTTGTTATGAGTACAGGTGCTATGAGTACAGATGCTAGGGCTTTCTCGTCCATAAAGCATTCCGCGAACGGGCGTGTGATCACTTCCACCGCTTCTTTTCCCATGTTGACCCCTGAAGTTGACTGTGACGCACCTCTGAGTGGATCGAGGCCCCCAACAGTCCGTAACTCATCGATGGTGTATCGTCAGTGGAACGAAAGTGTTTCGTAACTGATGGGAAGCCAAAGCCAATGACGGTTGAGCGTGTGGACAGGCAGGGGGCGATCCTCGCGCGGCTTGCGGGGGATGGTGTGCTGGCGGTCGGATCACTCGCCAGCGAGCTCGGTGTGTCTGAAGTCACCATCCGGGCTGATCTCCAGGCGCTTGAGGACCAGGGGTTGCTCGTTCGCACCAGGGGAGGTGCCCGCTCCAGCACTCTGAAGCACATACTCCAGCGCCAGAAGATCAACGTTGGGGAGAAGGAGCGCATAGCGGCTGCAGCTGCGGACCTCGTGGCTGACGATGACACCGTGATGGTGGAAGCCGGCACCACAGCCGCCCTCATCGTGCGTTTCCTGGCTGGTCGAAGGGGTGTGCAGATCGTCACAAATTCCACCCTTGTGTTCAGTAACGCACGCCTCAACCCAGCTCTGAACATCATTCTCACCGGAGGTGTCTTCCGGCGGGACTCTGAATCCATGGTGGGGCCCATCGCGGAACGCTCGATCGAAGACTTCAACACCCGCCTGGCCTTCCTTGGCACAGACGGCTTCTCGCCGGAGAGAGGCCTGACAACGCGCTTCGTTGAAGGTGGTCAGGTGGCGACTGTGATGCGCGATCGCGCCATGGAGACGTGGCTCGTGGCCGATTCCAGCAAGTTTGGCCAAGCAGGTTTTGTCAGTTTCATGCCCCTGTCGGGGATCACAGGAATCATCACTGATTCCAAAATCTCCGCCGAGGCTGTCCAATCGTTGAAAGAGTACACGCAAGTGCGTGTCGTCTAGGAGGAATCAATGGCAACAGTCGTGGTTATGCCGCAGCTTGGCAACAGCGTCGAATCCTGCCTGATCGTGTCATGGGCCGTAAGCGAGGGCGACGAGGTCGCCGAGGGCGCGGTGCTGTGTGAGGTGGAGACGGACAAGGCGTCCATGGAGGTGCCGTCCACGGCGGCCGGCACCGTCCTGAAACTGCTCTGGGGTGAGGGTGACGACGTCCCGGTCAAGGATCCGCTGCTCGTACTGGGTGAGCCCGGCGAGGATCCGGGACCTGCCCTGAAGGCAGCCGGCGCGAGTGATACCGCCCCCAGAACTGAGGTGGATACCCCAGCGCAGCCGGATGGCGAGGCGTCCTATGAGGGCACCGGTGAGATTGAGGCATCAGGTGACGCAGCGGTTGAGGCTGTCAAGGGCAGTGATCCCTCCGGCGCTGGCCACGGGGCAAGCCCCAGGGCCCGCAACCTCGCGGCCACGAAGTCCATCAACGTCACGGGTATGGGCGAGGGCACAGGGCCCGGCGGGCGCGTTATTGAACGCGATGTCCAAGCAGCGCTCGACGCCGGACCGACGACCCGTGCAGCAGCACGAGCCGGCGGCTCGGGACGATCGGATCTGGCAGGAACTGGCCTTGGCGGTCGGGCGACCACCGCCGACGTACACGCAGCGGCCACCCGTCGTACCCCATCTGCAGCCGGTCAGGACGACGGCGACATGGGGGCCAGCACCACAACGCCGCTGAAGGGCATTCGCAAGGTGATCGCCGAGCGCATGATGCACTCGCTGGCCTCCAGCGCCCAGCTGACCTACACCACAACCGCCGGCGCAAAGGGGTTGTTGGACCTGCGCAAGCGGCTCAAGACCTCAGATCCGTCGTTCGGACTCAACGGGGTGACCATCGGTGACCTCGTCGGCTTCGCTGCTGTGCGTACCGCGGCGCGCAACACGTCACACAACGCGCACCTGAGCGACGGCGTGCTCACGACCTTCGAGCGGGTGCACATGGGCTTCGCCTGTGACACTCCGCGCGGGCTGCTCGTGCCCACGGTGCGCAACGCCTCCCTCATGGGGCTCGGCGAGTTCTCGGCGGCCAGCAAGGAGTTGGCGGCTCAGGCGATTGACGGCAGCATCGCGCCCGATCTGCTGCAGGGTGCCACCTTCACGGTCACCAACCTCGGTGGCCTGGGCATCGAGAGCTTCACTCCGCTGCTCAATGTTCCACAGACAGCCATTCTCGGCGTGGACGCGATTTTCCCGCGCGTCGTCATGAACGCTGATGGCACCGTGGGCGCGGAACAACGCATTGGCCTGTCCCTGACCGCGGATCACCGCGCGATCGACGGTGCTGATGCCGCCCGCTTCCTGGCCGACCTCGTGGCCTTCCTCGAGGCCATCGACATCGCCGTGCTGGCCTGAGAAGGGATGGTTGCACATGAGTGAATTCGACGTCATCATCCTCGGCGGCGGGCCGGGCGGCTACATCGCGGCAGAACGGCTCGGTCATGCGGGCAGCAAAGTTCTACTCGTGGAGGCCGATGCACTGGGTGGCACCTGTCTCAACGTGGGGTGTATCCCCACCAAGACTCTGCTGAACGCGGCCAAGATCTATCACCATGCCAAGCACGGCGCCGCCTACGGTGTCGACGGCGGCAGCGTCAGCTTCGACTGGGACCGCATGCAGGCATGGAAGGCCGACGTGGTCGGCAAGTTGGTGGCTGGGGTCGGCACTGCGGAGAAGCGTGCCGGCGTGACGGTCATCAAGGGGTACGGCACTTTTGAGGGTCCAGGGCGCGTGTCCGTGAACGGGGAGTCCCACACCTCACGACACGTTGTGCTGGCCACAGGGTCGGAACCCGTCATGCCGCCCATTCCCGGGGCTGCGGAAAGCACCGTCCTGGTGGATTCCACCGGCCTGTTGGCGATCGAGTCCGTACCCGAGCGCCTCACCGTCATCGGTGGTGGCGTGATTGGCCTGGAGTTCGCCAGCCTCTTCTCGATGCTTGGCACCGCGGTGACAATCGTCGAGATGCTGCCGGAGATCGTTCCGTTCATGGACGCCACCCTGGCGCCGATGTTGCGCGAGGCGCTTCCCGACATCGATTTCCGTCTGGGATGCCGCGTCACCCGCATCGACGGTGGCGATGTCCACTTCGCCACCCCCGACGGCGCTGAGGAGAGCATCAATGGGGACGTCGTCCTCATGGCGGTGGGGCGCCGCCCCGTCGTCGAGGGCTGGGGCGCGGGATCGAGTGGGCTTGAGTACTCAGCCCGCGGGATCGTCGTGGACGACCGCATGCGCACCAACCTCCCGAATGTCTGGGCCATTGGTGACGTCACCGGCCGTAGCCTCCTGGCGCACACTGCCTACAGGATGGGCGAAGTGGTCGCAGCCAACATCCTCGACCCGGAGGCGCATCGCCGCGGCGAGGTCGTGCGCTGGAACGCAGTGCCGTGGGCCGTCTACTCCAACCCGGAGGTGGCAGGCGTCGGCATGACCGAGGCCTCTGCCAGGGAAGCCGGCCACGAAGTACTGACCGCCACCGTCCCGGGATTCATGTCGGGCCGGTTTGCTGCAGAGAACGGCTTCCGTGCCCCCGGCGGGGCCAAGGTCATCGTCGATGCCGACACGCTGCAGGTGCTGGGCATTCATGTGCTGGGCTCCTACGCCGCCGAAATGATCTGGGGTGCCTGCGTGGTGCTCGAGACCGAGCTGAGCATCCATGACCTGCGCCAGGTCGTCTTCCCCCACCCCACCGTCAGCGAACTCATCCGAGAGGCGGCCTGGGCCATCAAGGCCTGAGGCAAGCCCGATCAAGAAACTGGAGAAATAAAGACACCATGACTCGTTCACTCATCGTCGATCCGACAGCCGTCCGGGCAAAGGCCACTCTCAAATCGGTCGAAATCCCCGTCAATGCCTATGAACCCAACTTCAAGGCCGAACTCGCTACGCATGGCAAGGAGGGGCTCGTCGACATCCTGCACGACATGATCGCAGTGCGGCAGTTCGAGACCATGCTCAACTCCATCAAGACCACGGGTGCCTGGAACGGCATCGAGTACGACCACCGCGGTCCGGCGCACCTGTCGATCGGGCAGGAGTCCGCAGTCGTGGGCCAGGCCTCGCAACTCGAGCCCACCGACCTGATCTTCGGGTCCCACCGCAGCCATGGCGAGATTCTCGCCAAGTGCTTCTCTGCCGCGCGCAAGCTGGAGCCCTCGGGCCTGGAATCGATCATGAACGGGTTCCTCGATGGCGAGACCCTGTCCTTCGCCGAAAAGATCGGCAACGACTCCCTGGAGGACCTGGCCGAGAACTTCATCCTCTACGGCACCGTCGCCGAAACCTTCGCACGCAAGGCGGGTTTCAACCGCGGTCTCGGTGGCTCGATGCACGCCTTCTTCTCACCGTTTGGCTCCATGCCCAACAACGCCATCGTGGGCGGTTCAGCCGATATCGCCACCGGCTCTGCGCTGTTCAAGCTGGTCAACAGGCAGGAAGGCATCGTGATCGCCAACCTTGGCGACGCCTCCATGGGCTGTGGTCCCGTGTGGGAAGCCATGATGTTCGCGGCCATGGACCAGTACCGCACCCTGTGGAACGACGGTGTGCAGGGCAACCCGCCCATCTGGTTCAACTTCTTCAACAACTTCTACGGCATGGG
>CBDTVQ010000021.1:0-13514 GCA_965364045.1 uncultured Tessaracoccus sp.
GTGAGCGGTCCACCTGGTGGGCCACGCCGTCGATGCGGACCTGGCGCTCCAGCTCACCCCAGTTGAAGCTCAGCCCGATCCGCGGGTTGGCGGCCAGGGCTCGGCCCTTGTCCGAATCCCGGTTCGTGTAAAAGACAAAGCCCTGTTCGTCCCATTCCTTCAGCAGGACGACGCGACCCTGCGGCTGCCACGAACCATCCTGCATCTGCGTGACGGTGGAGACGGTCATGGAGGCGGCCTCGAACGGCTGTCCCTCGTCCTGTGCCGCGGTGGCGGTGGAGATCCACTGTTCGAAGAGTTCAAAGGGGTTCTCGGACGGGTTGTCACTGAGGCTGTCTGCGTCGTAGTTCAGCCGTCGATCTCGAAGATTTCGGGTGCTCATACCCTCCATCTTGCCCGGTCGGACCAGTGGCGAGTCTCGACGGCGACGGTGTGGCAGCGTGCCATCGGCTGTGGCGACGCCTACTGTGACGCCCGTGGAACGCTACGAATCGGATGTGTTGAAGCCCGGCTGGCAGAAGGCCCACCTCAAGCAGACGCGCGACGTGCCCGTCGAGATGGACGCCGTGGTGGAGTTTGACGACTTCTGTGGTGCGGTCGTGGGTTGGGAGAACGGGTTGGTGGTTCTGGAGGACCGACGAGGAAAGCGTCGCAGCTTCCCCTTCGGTGCCGGGTTTCTCCTGGAGGGCCAGCCGGTGGCTCTGCGCCCCCCGCTGCGCAATGCTCCGAAGAAGCCGAAGTACACGGCCTCCGGTTCCCGCGCTGACGCTGCGCCTGCCAAGGCCATGGTGGCGCTGCCGAGCCGCATCTACGTCGAGGGCCGCCACGACGCCGAACTCATTGAGAAGGTGTGGGGCGAGGATCTGCGGCACGTGGGTGTGGTAGTCGAGTTCTTGGGTGGCATCGACGATCTGCCGGCGATTGTCGCGGAGTTTGCACCCGAGCCGGGGCGTCGTCTGGGCGTGCTCGTGGATCATCTTGTTCCCGGCAGCAAGGAGTCGCGCATCGTGAAAGAGGTGAACAAGGCGGGCTATCGCGAGGTGGTTCTGGTGGAGGGACACGAGTACATCGACATCTGGCAGGCGGTGAAGCCTGCTCGCGTCGGACGGAAGGCCTGGCCCAGCGTTCCTCGGGATGTCGACTTCAAGAAGGGCACCCTCAAGGCGCTGGGTGTGCCGCACGAGGACCAGGCGGACATCGCGCGCGGCTGGCAGGCCATTCTGGCGCGAGTGGAATCGTGGCGGGATCTGGAACCGCAGCTGAACACCAAGGTGGAGAGGCTCATCGATTTCGTGACGCAGGATCACGTCGGAGGCGCGTGACTCTCAGCGGCGCAGGCGAGGGCTAGGGTTGGGAACATGGACACCGACGGCATCCTTGAGTTGATGCAGGAGACGGCTGAGCAGGTCATCAACCCCCGCTTCCGGGCGCTGGAGGACGGTGACATCACTCACAAGGCGGGGCCATGGGATCTCGTGACCGTTGCTGACAAGGAAGCCGAGGCGTACCTCACGACGCGGCTGCAGTCCGCTTTTCCAGACGCGGTCGTCGTCGGTGAGGAATCCATCTTTGATGAGCCAGAGAAGCGCAAACTGCTTCCCAATGCTGATCATGCGTTCATCATCGATCCCATCGACGGCACAAGAAACTTCGTGCGTGGCCGCGTCCAGCACGGGGTGATGGTGTCCGAGACCCGCGGCGGTGTGACCACCCGCGGCTGGATCTGGCAGCCACAGACACACCGTGCCTACGTCGTGGAGCGTGGTGCGGGCGTGCGCCTCAATGGTGAACCGATCGTGCGCACCAAGACGGATCGACTGCCGCTGGGTGCCTCGTCGAAGGAAGCCATGAACGGCTTCACTGCTGGCGGCAATCTGTCGCCCGTGGTCTGGTCCCAGTTCGCCTGTGCGTTCGACTATCCCGCGGTCCTCCACGGCGACATCGACTTCATGTATTACACGTCCCTGCACCCATGGGATCACCTGGCCGGATCGCTCATGGTCACTGAGAACGGCGGCGTCAGCCGCACTATGGACGGACTGGCCTACACCCTGCTGTCACGCTCCAAGGGGCTGCTCGTGGCCAGCGACACTCTCGTGTGGATGACCGCTCAGCAGAACTGGCCGGCGTCCAAGCACGGCTCAGATTCCGGGTTGCTCACAGCGAACTGATCGGCAACTGTGTGCGGGGCTTGATTCCCGCAGCCTCCAACTCGGCGTAGATGAGCGGCAGTGCCACGTCGAGGGTTTCGCGTGAGAACGGCCATTCATTGGCCTCGGCGGCGTCATCGAGCTTCGTGCCCTGCTGGATCAGCATCTCGGTGTTGCCGTAGAGCATCCCGATCTCGGCGCGCTGGATGAAGGCGAAATCCCTGTCCACGACGTGTCCGTGTCCGGGGACAAAGATTGTCTTCTCATTCGCGGCGCCCAGCACGCCGTCGAGTGCCGTGGGCCAGTTCTTGATGTTGGATGTCTCGTCGAACTGCGGATCGCCGTCCGATTCCAGCATGTCGCCCGGGAAGATCACATTGGCGCTGGGGACGAGGACGAGCACGTCGCCACGGGTGTGTGCACCACCGAAATGCACCATTTCCACGAGTGTTCCGCCGCCCAGGTCGATTGCTTTGGCGATCGAGAATGTTGTGGAGGGCTTGGGGAGATCCTTCATGCCGATGCTGTCAGCGAACTCCCGTGTGGCTTTGCTGGGCGCAGCCAACAGGTTCTCGTGCGCGATGCTCGTCACATTCTCCATACCGGCGAGCCCGAACCAGTGGTCGTGATGATTGTGGGTGATGATGATGTGCGTCACCGGTACCTGCGCAATGTTTCTGGCTGAGGACAACAGTTCGGCCCCCTGCTCGGGCGTTGAACCGGCGTCCACGAGCATTGCAGCGTCTGCTCCGATGACGAGTCCGACATTCACCTGCTCGGGCTCACAGGTCACCATGTGGATGCCTGGCGTCAGTTCGTGCCAGTCGCCGATGCTCGTAGAACTCATGCGGCACAGCCTATGCGTCCCCGTGAACTGGGACGGACCGGTCACATGACGGGTTGGCGGTCACTTCGCACCCGCCGTACACTGGCACTCGTTTGTGTTGAGTGCCAACGATCCCTTCGAAGGAGGTGTACATGCTCGACGACCGCAAGCTGTCCGTGTTGAAGGCCATTGTCACCGACTACGTCTCCAGCCGTGAACCGGTGGGGTCCAAGGCGCTCGTGGAGCGTCATCAACTCGATGTGTCGTCGGCAACCGTGCGCAACGACATGGCCGTGCTGGAGGAGGAGGGCTACATCATGCAGCCCCACACCAGCGCCGGCCGCATCCCCACGGACAAGGGCTACCGGCTCTTCGTCGACAAACTGGCAGGCGTCAAGCCGCTGTCCGGGGCTGAGCGTCGCGCCATCCAGACCTTCATGACGGGCGCGCTGGACGTGGATGATCTCGTCACGCGCACGGTGCGCCTGCTGGCGCAGATGACCCGCCAGGTGGCCATCGTGCAGTACCCGGTGGCGACCAGCAGCACCATTGCCCACATCGACCTCGTGGCGCTGACAACCGAGCGCCTCATGGTGATTGTCGTGAACTCCTCGGGACGGATAGAGCAGCACGTTCTTGAGCTGCCCTCACATGATCCTGACGTGCTCGGCAACGTGCGGGGGAAGCTGCGCGAGGCAGCCGTCGGCAAGGCTCCGGCGGATGCCGCCGGCTCGCTGGGGCTCATTCTGGACTCCTTCAAGCCACTGGAGCGGGCGATTGCGGTGCCGGTGATCTCCGTCGTCCTCGATCTCCTTGCCTCTGAGCCGAACTCCCAGGTGGTCGTGGCCGGCGTACCCAACCTCGCGACGTTCGACGCGGCCTTCCAGACCGGCATGCGTCCGCTGCTGGAAGCCTTGGAGGAGCAGGTGGTCCTGTTGCGACTGCTCGGCGAGGTCTCCGGCGATCGGGACATCACCGTGAGGATTGGTCAGGAGAACACGGCGCAGGGGTTCCAGTCGACATCCCTGATCGCCTCCGCATACGGCCCGAGCGGCACCCTCGCCGCCAACCTGGGTGTAGTGGGCCCCACCCGCATGGACTACCCGTCCACCATTGCGTCAGTGCGCGCCGTGGCGCGTTACGTCAGCCGTTTCCTGTTGGAAGGATGAGTCAAAACAACTCATGAGCAAGGACTACTACGACATCCTTGGCGTCGAGCGCGACGCCAGTGCCGAACAGATCAAGAAGGCGTATCGCCGCCGGGCAATGAAAGTGCACCCCGACGTCGCTCCCGGCGACGACGCGGCTGATCAGTTCAAGGAACTGAACGAGGCCTACGAGGTTCTCAGTGACTCCAACAAGCGGGCCATATTTGACCGCGGCGGAGATCCCATGAGCGGCCAGCCGGGAGCCGGTTTCGGTGGCTTCGGTGGCGGCGGCTTCTCCGGCGGTTTCGACTTCTCCAACCTCGTCGACGCCATGTTCGGCGCGCAGGGAGGACGTGGCCCCCGCTCCCGTGTGAGGCAGGGCCAGGACGCCTTGGTGCGTGTCCAGTTGCCCCTGCATGAGGCGGTCTTCGGCACCACCAAACCCATCAAGGTGGACACGGCCGTCGTCTGTCCCAAGTGCCAGGGCAAGGGCGGCGAGCCCGGCTCCGACCCCGTGACCTGCTCCACCTGCAACGGCAATGGTGAGGTCACACAGATCCAGCGCAGCTTCATCGGGGACATCCGCACATCGCAGCCCTGCCCGAACTGTCGCGGCTACGGCACCGTCATCCCACGCCCCTGTGGGGAGTGCTCCGGCGAGGGCCGCGTGCGATCCACTCGCACCATCTCCGTGCGCATCCCCGCCGGCGTGTCCACCGGAATCCGCATTCACCTCGAGGGCCAGGGGGAGGTGGGACCCGGTGGCGGACCCGCCGGAGACCTGTATGTCGAGCTCCACGTGGCCGAGCACAGCACCTTCCGTCGCGACGGCGACAACCTCGAGATGGTGGTCAAGGTCCCCATGACAGCTGCTGCTCTCGGCACCACGGTCAACATCACCACGTTGGAAGACGAATGGGACGGCTCGGACGAAGCTGATCGGTCGGTGGCCGTCGAGGTTCCGGCCGGTACCCAGTCCGGCACCCGGATTGGGCTGAAGGGCCGTGGCGTCCACAAGTTGCGCGGAGGTGGACGCGGCGAGCTGGGCATCACCTTCCTCGTGCAGACACCGACCAGGCTCGACGATCGCCAGCGCGAAATGCTGCGTGAGTTCGCCGACGAGCGTGACGAGATGCACCCCGAGGCCGACGTTCACCGAGGTGGCGGCAAGGGTGTGTTCGGCTGGCTCAAGGAGACCTTCTCCGGATGATCGATGGGCTTGCAGGCCGGGAGCTGGTCGGAGCGCCTTCAGGCGGGGAGCTGAGCGACGCGCTGGTCCCCTTCGGCTTCGAAGTGAACTCGCGTCTGGACGGTCACGGCCGCACAGGCACCATCACCACCCCGCATGGCGCCATCGAGACGCCGGCGTTCATCGTGGTGGGAACGAAGGCAACGGTGAAGGCCGTGGTGCCTGAATCGTTGACGGATCTCGGTGCCCAGGCGGTGCTCGCGAATGCCTACCATCTGTACCTGCAGCCCGGATCCGACATCGTAGAGGAGGCGGGCGGGCTGGGCTCTTTCATGAACTGGCGGGGCCCCACGTTCACGGACTCCGGCGGATTCCAGGTGATGAGCCTCGGGTCCGGCTTCAAAAAAGTCCTGGCCATGGACACCAATGGTCTGGGGGATGACGATGTGATCGCCGAGGGCAAGACCCGGATGGCGCACGTCGACGATGATGGCGTCACCTTCACGAGTCACCTCAATGGGGACAAGCATCGCTTCACTCCCGAGATCTCGCTGCAGATCCAGCACCGACTGGGAGCCGATGTCATGTTCGCCTTCGACGAGCTGACCACGCTGATGAACACTCGTCCCTACCAGGAGCGTTCCGTGGAGCGAACGCATGCCTGGGCCATTCGCTGTCTCGCCGAGCACCAACGGCTCACGGTGGAGCGAGCGGACAAGCCGTACCAGGCATTGTTCGGTGTCATCCAGGGGGCGCAGTACGAGGACCTTCGACGTCAGGCTGCCAGAGGGCTCGCAGAGCTGGAGGTGGATGGCCGATCCTTCGATGGCTTTGGTCTGGGCGGTGCGCTTGAGAAACAGAACCTGGGCACGATCGTCGGTTGGATGTCGGACGAACTGCCTCAGGACAAGCCCCGGCATCTGTTGGGCATCTCCGAGCCGGACGACTTCTTTGCCGCGATCGCCGCGGGTGCCGACACCTTTGATTGCGTCAACCCGTCCCGGGTGGCACGCAACGCGGCCATCTACGCCGCCGATGGCCGCTACAACGTGAACACCGCAGCCTCCCGTCGGGCTTTCGTGCCGCTGGAGGATGGCTGCGACTGCTACACGTGCACGCACTACACTCGGGCCTATCTCCACCACTTGTTCAAGGCCAGGGAGATCCTTTCCTCCACGCTCGCCACGATCCACAACGAGCGCTTCACCGTTCGGCTGGTGAACAACATCCGGGCGGCGATGAGGGCCGGTGACTTCGAGGCGTTCCGCGACGAGTTCCTGGGGCGCTTCTACGCCACTCGCTCACGCACCTGACGGTTGCACCGACGCCTCGACGAAAAAGTGCGGCCAGATGCGGAATCGGCTCTGTCACCTGCCTACAACGAGATCTGGACGTGGTTTCCCGTCGCCGAGCCGACCCCTCAGGACTGCTGCAGGCTCGGTTCGTGCTTCTTCACCAGCGCGATGATCCGGTACGTCACGGGGAGGAGCAGTATCTCCACGAGCACCTTGTAGACGTAGCCCACCAGGATGTAGTTCACCAGTGTGCCGCCCGTGACGATGCCGCCGAACGCGACGATGCAGAAGAGGGTGGTGTCGGCGGCCTCGCCCACGAGTGTTGAGCCCAGCAGTCGCGACCACAGTGAGCCGTCGGGAGCTCTTTCCTTGAGCTTGACGAGCACCAACGCGTTGAGCAACTGCCCAGCGACGTAGCCGATCAGGCTGGCCACGACGATTCGCGGCACGAATCCGAGGATGGCGTCGAAGGCCTCCTGGTTCGGCCAGTCGGCTGCTGGCGGTGCGATCCCCACCAGGAGGAAGGTCAGAGCAGCCAGTACGGAGACGCCGAAGCCGATGAAGATGGCACGACGGGCGCCCCGGAATCCATAGACCTCCGCCAGCACGTCGCCGAAGATGTACGTGAGCGGGAAGAGGAGGGCGCCACCGTCGGTGATGAGGGGGAGAAGCGGGAAGCCGAACAGTTCCACCTCGGGACCGAACGCGATGAGCTTTACGGCGGCCACGTTTGAGATCAGCAGGAGGGAGCAGAAAAGAGCCACGATGAGGTCAAAGTTCCCGCGCCCCATACGAGCAAAGGAGGCCCCCCGGGTGGGTTTGTCAGCGGGCGATGTCATTCGCCGAATCCTATGCCCGAAGTACGTTTGGCACACACTCGGGAAACTCACGCCACAACCCCGGCGACGGCGCGGATCAGATGGCAAGATGGGGGCATGACAGACAACCCAGACGGAGCCGTGAACGAAACGGCTGACTTCGACAACCCCGTACCTGCAGAGTCTGAACAGCTTGACCAAATGCAGGAATCGGATTCCTTGGTGCACCGCGGAGTGGATGACGTGCTGGATGAGGGCTACACGGCTCCTGAGCAGTGGTCCGTGGCCCAGGGCTTCGGCAATACTTCCGCCGAGATGCGCCAGGGCGAGACCCTCAGTCAGCGCCTCAAGCAGGAGCAACCGGAGAACAAGCCGGTGGATCGCGACTGGAATGCATCCAAGGAGGATCGAGAGGTGGGCGGTGAGCGAGCAGGCCGTCTGATGCAGGTTCAGGGCCCCGGTGGGGAAGCGACACTGGGCACCGATGTGGGCTTCAGCGGTGGGGCCGCGACCGCCGAGGAAGCGGCCATGCACATCATCAATGAGGCTGACGAGGAGAACCTCGACTCCTGAGTACAACCGTCTGTTGAGCGTGGCTTCAGTGCGCCGGTCCGGCCATCAACCAGCGCACTAGACTTGGGTCCACACCCGACGGGCGCGAGAGGCGCTCCCGTGACCACGAGAAGGCGAAGAGACTCTGAACGTCAAGACTGCACTGGACCTGGCCGACGGCACTCGCATCGTCGAGGTGCCCACTTCCATCGACATGGTGAAGTTGCTGGGCCCCCGCGATGATTTCCTCCGGACATTGGAAGGTGCCCTGAAGGCAGACCTCCACGTTCGGGGACACAACATCACCCTGACGGGCAACACGTCAGAAGTGGCGGTAGCTGCGGACGTGATCACTGAACTGGTCACGATCATCCGTACGGGGCAAGGGCTGACCGGAGAAACGGTCGAACGCGTGGTGGGAATGTCGTCGAACCCGGATGTGCGGCCCAGCGACATCCTGACGGCAGACATTGTCTCGGCACGCGGCAAGACCGTGCGGCCCAAGACTTTGAACCAGAAGCGCTACGTGGATGCCATCGATGAGAACACGATCGTGTTCGGCATCGGACCGGCCGGAACCGGCAAGACGTACCTCGCCATGGCCAAGGCCGTACAGGCGCTGCAGAACAAAGAGGTCAGCCGCATCATTCTGACGCGCCCGGCCATTGAGGCGGGGGAGAAGCTCGGCTTTTTGCCGGGCACCCTGAGTGACAAGATTGATCCCTACGTCCGTCCGCTGTACGACGCGCTCCACGACATGGTGGAGGCCGAAGCCGTTCCCAAGCTGCTGACGTCCGGCATCATCGAGGTGGCTCCGTTGGCATACATGCGGGGACGGACGCTGAACGATGCGTTCATCATTCTCGATGAGGCGCAGAACACCTCCGCTGAACAGATGAAGATGTTCCTCACACGTCTGGGTTTCGGATCCAAGGTTGTCGTCACGGGCGACATCACCCAGGTTGATCTGCCCGGTGGTGTTCGTAGTGGGCTGCGGGTGGTCCAGGGGATCCTGGACGGGATTGATGACATCTCCTTCATCACTCTGACGGCCCGGGACGTGGTGCGTCACGAATTGGTTGGACGCATCGTCGAGGCGTACGGCAAGTACGACACGCTGAGTTCTCAGACTGCTGAGAACAACCAGGGGAGGCGGCCATGATTGACGTCAACAATGAATCCGGAGTGGAGGCTGATCAGCTCGGGCTCGTCGCCCTGGCTCGTTTTGCCATGGACAAGTTGAGGATCCATCCGCTCGCGGACCTTTCCATCCTGCTGGTGGATGAGACCACGATGGCTGATTACCACGAGCGCTTCATGGACCTGCCGGGACCCACGGACGTCATGAGTTTCCCCATGGACGAACTCCGGTCGCCGCGCGACGATGAGGAGCCGCCCATGGGATTGCTGGGCGACATCGTGCTCTGCCCTCAAGTGACAGCACGTCAGGCCTCGGAGAATGGCCGGGAGCCGGATGCCGAGGCGGAATACCTTCTCATCCACGGCCTGCTCCACTTGCTGGGCCACGACCACGCTGAACCCGACGAGAAGGCCGTGATGTTCGGTCTGAACGACAAGATCATCGCCGCCTGGGAAATCGCCAGGGCCGAGCGCACAGTCACCTGAGGTCTGGGACGGCAACGACGCGAGAACATCTGCGCTTGCCCCGTGGGCAGAATACTTTCCCCGGCGGTAGTCCTCTTCCACGCCTCTGGGGTCTGCACGCGCGGCGGGCCGGAGCCACATCAGCATCCAGAAGTCGCAATCAACTCACGGGGACTTATCCACGGTAACCATTGACAGACGTCTGACGTCTGATCCATAGTTCACGCAGTTGTCCAACATTGGTGTTGGGCTCGACGGGAGGACAACACATGAGAGCTTCATGGCGCAGATCACGATTGGCCGTACTGCTCACGGCCCTCGTCACCACGATTGCTCTGGTCCTGCCTCTGGGGCAGGCCGCGCGTGCAGCCGATGTCGGTGAATGGGTCCAGACAGACAACGGACAGATTCGCATAACCTCGATCACACCGGATCAGGCCGCTTACAGTGCCGGCGATGTCCTGACCGTTGCCATGCGGATGGAGTCCAACGCCGCAGCGCCCAGGAGGGACATCACCGTGGCCTCCGACAGCCTGGACAACCCGTCGAGCTGCGATTGGGACAACTTTCCTGCGGGCACTGGGGGCAAGTACGACTGTGCTCGCCCCGGCTTGCCAGCGATGACCTACACCGTCACGGAAGAGGACAGCGTTGCAGGTGTGGCCAACTTCTCGTTGACCTATACGGAGACGCCCGTCGACGCGGCCGGGGACCCGACCGGCGCGGCTGCCCTTGTGACCACCATTGACGGCGCGGTGCCAGTGGAGGCGTCGGCCATCGACCACCTCGATGTGACGCTGACCCGCACCGACGCTCTCGGTTCACCAGTCGACGAGGGCGACGTGCTGACCTTCGACATCTCCTACACCAACCTCACGAATGACGCCTTCACCGCCTTCCCGCGTGAGAGCAACCTCGCGGGTGTCCTCACGGATCACACGCCGAATTGCCGTTGGGGCAGCCTTGCCGGCAACGCAACACAGACCTGCACCACTGCCTCGCACACGGTGACCGCTGATGACGTCACCGCCGGCAGGTTCACACCCAGCGTCACGTTCGACGCCACCAGCGACATCGCCGGAACCAGTGTCCTGCAGGCTGGCGTCACCGCCGATCTGCCAGCAATCACTGTTGGAGACGTGTCGGCCACCGATCTCATCGAGGTCGCGCTGACCCGCACCGATGCCGTGGATCCCGTACGCCCCGGCGACACGCTGACCTTCGACATCACCTACAGAAGCCTCTCGGACCAGTCGGTCACCGCCTTTCCCCGGGCGACCAACCTGAACAATGTCCTGACCACCGGGACGCCGAACTGTCGCTACCAGAACCTGCCGACCACCGCGGTGACATGTGATACGGGGACCTACACGGTCCAGAACGTCGATTTCGAAGCGGGTGGTTTCACTCCCTCAGTCACCTTCGACGTGACGAGCGACCGAGAGGGCACAGTTGTCCTGCAGGCTGGCATCACCGCCACCCTGCCGGCCATCCCCGTCGAGGCTGCACAGACGGGGCCTCGCGAAGACGGCGTGTACGTTGCGCTGGCCAGCAGTGGTGACTTCGGCTTCACCTGTCACCGCATCCCCGCTCTGACCGAAGCTCCCAACGGCGACATCCTCGCCTCGTGGGACGGCCGTCCCGGCGGCTGTGCCGACGCGCCGCAGGCCAACTCGATCATCCAGCGACGCTCCACCGACGGTGGACAGACCTGGGGGGACGTGACCACCATCGCGGCAGGCGCGCCCACCCCCGCCGCCGAGAAGTTCGGCTACTCCGATCCCTCCTATGTGGTGGATCGTGAAACCGGCGATATCTTCAACTTCTTCGTGAAGTCCTTCGATCAGGGCTTCCAGGGCTCGCAGGCCGGCACTGATCCCGATGCCCGCAATGTCATCCACGCATCCGTCACCAGGTCCACGGACAATGGACTGACCTGGAGCGTGCCCGAGGTCATCACGGCCGACATCACCAATTCGCCGACGTGGAACAGTCGCTTTGCTGCTTCAGGTGAGGGCATCCAGTTGCGCTACGGCGACGACGCCGGCCGCCTGATCCAGCAGTTCACCATTCGCAACTCGGCGGCTGGGGACAACGGCTACCAGGCCGTGTCCGTCTACTCCGACGACCATGGCGTCACCTGGCAAGCCGGCAACCCGATCGGTACCGGCATGGATGAGAACAAGGTGGTGGAGCTCTCCGACGGCCGCGTCATGCTGAACTCGCGCCCATCCCAAGGCCCGGCGCTGCGAAAGGTGGCCATCTCCACCGATGGTGGGATCAACTACGGCGAGGTCGTCTCCGATCCCGAACTGCCTGATCCCCGCAACAACGCGTCGATCATTCGCGCCTACCCGAAAGCGCCCATCAACAGCGCCAAGGCCAAGGTACTGCTGTTTTCGAACTCGGCAACTCAGAGTGGCCGCTCCAACGGCACCATCCGCATCTCCTACGACGACGGCCAGACCTGGTCCGGCTTCAAGGTGTTCGAGCCGGGCTCAATGTCCTACTCGACGCTGACCCCGCTCGGCGAGGAGGGCACTTACGGTCTCCTCTTCGAGGGCGCCAACACCCAGATCCGCTACATGACCATCTCCATGGACTGGCTGGGAGTCGCCCCCATCTCCATCACCTCCGAGGACCAGACCGTCAACCGTGGCGTCAACACGGTGACCTTCACCGCCGAGAACGTCGGGGCTGACTCCGTCACGTTCACGCCGACCATCTCTGGTCCTCAGGGCTGGGTATACGGGGCAGTGGCCCCGGTGACACTTGCCGGCGGCGCCTCGGACACGTTCACGACAACAGTCACGGTGCCGGACACCGCCGACCCGGGTGATGTCTCCATCACCGCCACCGTGGAGGTGGACGAAGGCAGCGTCTATGGCACGGCGGACCTCACGGTGGTGCTTCTGCCGGGTCAGAACCCCACCGAGGTGATTGAAGTCACAGTGCTCAACACACCCCCGGCTCAACCGGGTCAGGGGATCGACAACGCGTTCGACGGTGACATCACCACGCTGTGGCACACCCCGTGGAGCGAGGCCGTCACCATGCCCGTTGACGTCGACATGTCACTGGGCGACGCTCCCGTGGACGTGACCAAGTTCGAGTACGTTCCTCGTCAGGCAGGCGGCGACAATGGCCGGATCAACGGCTACGAGATCTGGGGCGGCGATGCCCTGGACAACCTGACGAAGGTTGCTGACGGCAACTTCAGCAATACCCCCGAAACCAAAACTGTGCCTCTCGCCGGCAGCTACCAGATTCTGCGGCTGCGCACCACGTCGAGCTATGGAGTGGAGGGCGCGGACAAGTACGTCTCGGCGGCCGAAATTCGCGTCAGGGTTGCGGTTCCCGATGACCAGGTGACACCGTCGCCCACTCCGACGGCCACGGCTACGGCCACTCCGACGGCCACGGCTACGGCCACGGCTACGGCCACTCCGACGGCCACGGCTACGGCCGCTCCGACGGTCACGCCCACCCACAAGCCGGTCAATGTGTACACCGACCCCGGTTTCCACTTCGTCAACGGGCGTCATTGGTTCACCAGGTGCGAGTCCTACTCCGCCACGACACGCTGCTTCACCCAGATCTGGGGTTCGCAGGTCAAGACGGTCAAAGGCAAGCAGCAGTGGGTCAAGGGCTGGATGTCCAACAACCTGACCTACCTCCCGATGAATCAGAAGACGTGGAAAGGCAACAAGCTTGCCCACACCAATGAGTGGACGTCCACCGATGGTCGCAAGTGGAGGACCGAGTGCGGTACTCCGCTGACGGGCAGCAAGGGCTGCCGCAGCTATATCTGGACCTCGGTTTTCGTGGCCACCTCGCCCGGTGCACACACGTTCCGCGGCAAGGAACAGTGGGTCCTGAACAACATGTTGTCGTTCACCTGATCCCACGACTACCCAGAACGGGCCGCGAC
>CBDTVQ010000022.1:0-13419 GCA_965364045.1 uncultured Tessaracoccus sp.
GGGAACAGTGGGACGACGGGTGCAACCTGCTGGCGTTGTCCCCCGGCAGTGTCATCGCCTACTCCCGCAACGTAGTGACCAACACCTACCTGCGTGAGCAGGGCATCGAAGTGATCGAGGTGCCCGGATCTGAGCTGGGACGTGGTCGTGGCGGCCCACGCTGCATGTCCTGTCCGGTGGAGAGGACACCCGCGGGCTGAGCCCTTCGTCGGCCGCGAGGGCCACGGCGAGACGTAGACCACCAGCAACGTGACTGCGGTGCCCCGTGGCCAGACTGGGTGCGTTCCGCATGCCTGTGCAGGAACGTGGTCATTGGTGAAGGATCCGCTGGAACAGCAGGTGGTCCTGCCAACGACCATTGATACGCAGATATTGGGGAGCAAACCCGATCTCCTGGAAGTGACAGCGGTCCAGCACTCGCCGGGAGGCGGCGTTGTTGCTCAGCGTCGCAGCCTGTACTCGGTGGAGTCCGAGCTCTTCCGCAGCCATGCGACAAACCTCGTTCGTCGCCGCACGTGCAAGCCCGAGGCCCTGATGATCCTCAGCCACCCAGTAGCCAAGGTCACCACTGAGGAAGGCGCCGCCAACCACGTTGCTCAACGAGATTCGCCCCACGATGTGTGGGCCATCCACCAGCACCCACAAGAAGCAACGTTGTTTCGCCTGTTCCGACAAACCGCCGCTGATGATCTCCTGCTGTCCAGGGATGGTGTAAAAGGTTTCCGAGCGGATCGGTTCCCAAGGCTGCAAGTACTTCCGGTTCCGGGTGTAGGCGGCAGACAACTCCGCGGCGTCGGAAACACACAGATTCCGTAGGCTGACGGACTTGTGGAGCGGCGCATTCACGTCATCGACTCTACGTGGTGGCCTTGTCATGCACAGTCAGAAGGAGCGCTCCGTGGCAGGGGTGGAACTCGCGAGGGCCACGACATCAGCCCCCTCGCCTCTGGATGGAGTCCCCCAGCGGATGACGCGCATGACCAGTCCTTCTGTCACCTATTTGGCACTACGACGGAGCACGGTCCCCCAACGTTCTATTGCGCCCCCCGGGACGTCGACTGCGCCCTGTCCACGCCATCCAGTGATGAGCGCATCAACGGCCATCACGTGAGACATGGAGACCAGAGGTGTTCCACTGGCGGCCAGCCAGTCTCGCAGGACCCGGAGGCGCAGGGCGTCGGGTAGGCCCGCCATCACTTCCACGGGAAGGTCACCTAACAGGTCCAGGCCGGAGATGGCGTCGGCTGCCAGTTGGTCGAGGAGGTCGGCATCCATGCGGGCAAGCGTCGCCGACCGTGCCAGCGCCGGGGCCACGTCCTGTCCCAAGGCCCTCGAAAGATCGCCGAGATGGCGCCGGGCCCGTACGCGACGAAAGCGGTCGTCGAGGTTGTGGGGGTCCTGCCAGGCCTCCACTCCCCATTCCTTGCAGGCTGCCACGGTGGTGGCGCGACGCAGATCCAGCAGCGGCCGAATGAAGGTCCCGCGCCTCAGCGCCATGCCAGACAGGGATCGTGTCCCGGATCCTCGCAGGAGTCCGAGCAGGACGGATTCGGCCTGGTCATCGAGCGTGTGACCGAGCAGGACGGGATGGCCGTCGGAGGCGAGGGCCTCCAGTCGAACATCACGCGCGGCGGCTTCGGTGCCTCCCGGAACATCAGCGTCGATGGTGACGTGGCGAGATTCCGCCGAGAGCCCCTCCTTCGTCAGCAGATCCACCACGCGGCCGGCCACCTCGTCGGAGGCGGACTGCAGACCATGATCAATGACGACGCAGCGCACTTCGGCGTCACATCGAGCGGCGGCCCAACGTGCTCCCAGCGCCAGCGCCAGGGAGTCAGCCCCGCCAGAACATCCGACGACAACAGGCCCTGAAGGAAGGATGGCGGCCACGGCCTGCGCGACCGCGAGGGACGCCGGGCCCAGCTCACGACGTGCCATGAACCCTCCGCAGCCAGGCAATCGGCTCACCGATTTCTTCCAGGCGCGGAAGAGTTTCGGGCGACTCGAAGGCCCTGTTCAGCGCCGTCCTGCCCGCCTTGATGGACACTGCACGGCAGAAGGCCAGCCCATCCCGGTACTGGGCGTTCTTGTCGACGGCCGGAATCAGCCTTGCAAGCGCCGACGTAGGGCTGCTCCGAGAAAAGGCCCGACGCAACCGGCGCACGGTGGGGATGTGTTGTGTCCCGAGCTTGTCGGAGACGAAATCCGCGTGACCCTCGAGAAGGGTCATGGTGGCGGTGATCTCCTGGAGTGCTCGCTGGGCGGACAGACTCGCCATGGACGCCGCCAGTCCGCGTCCACGCACCACACCGCGCGCCACGTCGAGGACACCCACGTCGTCCACGGTTACCGTCTCGAAGCGCTGCATGAGGTGATCGAGCAGCCATGGAGCCGCACTGAACTGGAAGGCATGCGTCTGCTCGTGTGCCGCCACCCACAGCTGGAAATCCGCCATCACGAACCTCTGGGCGCGCTGGAGCTGCAAAATGTTGGGCGCGAGCAGGAAGAGGGTGGAGGATGCGGGATCGAACTGGCCGAGCAGTTGCCGGCCCACCCATCCCAGACCCATTCCGGCCAGGGCGCCGTGCCCCGCGGCCCGCAGACCACGCACTGGTCCCGACGGCGCCGGCAACGACAGCTCATCCAGCGCAGCACTCGCCATACCGGCGGCCCCGCGCGCCCACGTGGCGCGGTCACTCACGACGACCCGCCGGGCGGGCTCTCCCGGCATGCCACTGACCTTCGCCACGAGCTCACCGGCGCGTCGCGCAGCCAGCCGGAGCGAGGCGACGAGGGCGTGGGCCTCCGGTCGCGTCGCCTCGGGCAGTTCACCTGACGTGGAGCCGCTGACCCTCCTGGCCAGGCCCCAATCGATGGGTGGCAAGGTCTGCATCAGCAGCCGCAGGACGTGATGACGCCCACTCCCTGGTCTGCCCACACCCTGGCGGCCCACCCGTCGGATGAGCCGTTGGTGAGGAACGCGAAGGAAAGCGATCGGCCGTCGGCGGTCACGGTGGTGCCGGCCAGGGTCGCGACACGCGTCAGAGCGCCCGTCTTGGCTTTCGCCACCCCGCGGGCGGGACGTGAGATGTCGTCGCTGAAGCGCTCAGCGAGCGTTCCTGTGACTCCGGCCACGGGGAGGCCGTCAAGGATCAGCGACAGTGAGGGATCATCGACGGCCCGTCGAACAGTTTGTGACAGCATCTCAGCCGAGACCACGTTGGAGCGGGACAGTCCGGAGGCGTCCCGCAACACAGCGCCGTCGGTCCACAGCGAGAGCTCCCGCAGTTGTTCCTCGATGGCTGCGACGGAGCCCGCGAAGGTCGTGGGATGGCCGGTGGCGGCTGCAAGCTGCAGTCCCAGCACCTCCGCGAAGGAGTTGTTGGAGCGCAGCATCATTTGTTCGGCGAGGACGTGCAGCGGCGCAGACTCCACGCGTGCGATCTCCTCCCCCGTTGCCGCCACAGCCACCGGCACACCAGTGACGGTGATCCCCGCTGCGGTCAGTTGTGCGGCAAAAATGGTGGCGGCCGAGAGCGCCGGGGTGCGGCTGCGCCCAACTCCTGGTTCGCGTCCTTCGTCCACCCACAGGGCGCTGAGCTGCGTCACCTGGTCGCGATAGTTGGCGGGCCACGTCTCATTCCACCCCGGATCGCTGAAGAGGGTTGCGTCGAAGGCCAGGGAGACGCTGGTGGTTCCTGCCTCCTGAAGGGCGCCGGCGGTTGATGCCGCAAGTTCCTGCAATGACGCCTGGCGCGGATAGGCGGTGGTCGGTTCGGCCGTGAGCATCGGGTCCCCTCCGCCCACAAGAACGATGCTGCCCTCGGCGGGCTGCATCACCCGCGTGGGAAAGCGCGTCTGCCGATCCATCGCGTGCATGACGGCAGTGACGCTGAGAAGCTTGGTGTTGGAGGCAGGGATGAGGAGTGCGCCGGCGTCTCGGGCGGCCATCACCTGCCCGGTCTCGGTATCCACCACCTCGTACGCCAACTGCAGGGCCTCTGCACCGGCGATGAGCTTGGTGATGTCAAGGGTGTTCAGGCGCTGCTCCACCTCGGTCCTGACCGGCAGGCTTCCCGTCTCCGCCGTCATTGGGTTCCCAACGGGTCCACCATCGGCGGTGGGAGTGGCGCTGGCGGCGGGCGGCGGCATGAGCAGCGACGGAGAAATCGTCGTCGGAGCACCGGTTGTTTCAGCACCGACAGCCCGCATAACCGGATGCCAGAACACCAAGCCGGCAATCGCGGTCACCAACAACAGGCCCACCAGAATCCAGGTGATGAGCCAGTGGCGGGCCAGACGTGAAGTGCTCAATCCTGCTCCAAACGCGATACTGTTCAATGAACCAACCAACATCCGCCGTGTGTGGATGTCTTGCCAATCATAGGAGTTAAGTCCGTGAGCGAAGACTTCGTCGAGAGCTTCGAAGTGATCCCGGATGGCCGTCGGATCTTGTTCGACGTCACTGTGGAGATCCCGAAGGGCACCAAGAACAAGTACGAGATGGACCACAACACGGGTCGAATTCGTCTTGACCGAACCCTTTTCACCTCGACGCAGTATCCGTATGACTACGGCTTCATCGAAGGCACCCTCGGCCAGGACGGTGATCCGCTGGACGCCATGGTGATCGGCGCCGATCCCACCTTCCCCGGTTGTCTCATCGAGTGCTATGCCGTGGCCATGTTCCGCATGACGGACGAGATGGGCGGCGATGACAAGGTGCTCTGCCTGCCCACCGCGGACACCCGTAGACGCCACATGTCAGACCTGGGTTCGGTGCCCGAGTACATGCTGCTGGAGATTGAGCACTTCTTCTCCGTCTACAAGGACCTGGAGCCCGGCAAGTCTGTTGAGGGCGCAACCTGGGTGGGTCGCGAAGAGGCCGAGGAAGAGCTCAAGGCAAGCTACGACCGCGCCAAGGGCACGCCGTTCGAACACCACAACGTCAACCTGCACTAGAGCCAAACGCCGGCCGCCTGACCCGGCAGCCGTGAGGGGGGAGGAGTTGCCGTGTCGCCCGCCCAGGAACCACCGCAGCCCCATCCTTCCCGGCTCACCCCCTTTGCCGGGCACCCCGTCGTGGCGGGCATTGTCCCAAGACAACCAGAACTGGTGGTGCTGACCGCAGCCTCCTGGGCTGCCGCGCTGGGCGTGGACCTGTACGTGGGGTATGTCGACCCCTCCCGGATCACGATTGAGGAGTATCCCGACGGCACCGTGCGCCACTCAGGAATGAGCGTCGACGTCATCGATGACTCTTGGCGCGGGCGCTCGGACCAGATCCAGACATTCCTCGGCGAGGTCCTCGTCGACAGCGGGGTCACGTGGCACTTCCGTTATCTGGCTGGTCGGCCCGACCGGTCGTTGACACACCTGGCCCGCGCCGTCGACGCCTCAGCGTTGGTCGTGGGCACCCACTCCCCCGGTGCATCCGCCAGGTGGCGCGACATCGTCGACGGTTCCATGGCGGCACACTTGGCGCACCATCAGCATCGCCCGGTGCTCGTGGTGCCATTGCAGGTGGTGGACTGGCACGCTGCCAATCCATGGCAATGATGGCGTCCTGGCCGGAACCGATGGGTCCGGCGGCTGATCCCACGAGGCCCCGGCGTGGCGTAACCATGCTGTTGATCGGCCTCGGTGGTGCCGTCGGGACAGTGGTTCGTTTCGGCATCGAGTCGGCCGTCCCGCCGGCCGCGAATGGTTGGCCCACGGCAACCTTCTTCATCAACATCTCGGGCGCTTTCATCCTCGCAGCCCTCCTCGAGATGCTCTCCCTCCAGGGCCCAGACGACGGCTGGCGCCGTCAGATCCGCCTCGGTGTGGGAACGGGAGTGCTGGGCGGGTACACCACCTACAGCTCCTTCATGGTCGAGACCGCACTCCTTGGGGGCAATGGCCAGTACCTGATCGCGTTCGGCTACGCCGCCATCAGCGTGGTGCTCGGCCTCATCGCGGCGTGGGCCGGTATGGCAGCCGTTGGAGCGCTACACCGTCGGGGCTCGGGGATCACGGCATGATCTTCCTCCTCGTGGCCCTGGCCGGGGGTCTGGGTGCTGTTGCCCGGTTCGCTCTGGACTCGTTGATCACGGCACGCTGGCCGGCTCCATTGCCGGTGGGGACGGTGGTGATCAACGTCAGCGGATCACTGCTCCTGGGACTTCTCACGGGCTGGGCGGTCAACAGCGACGGCGGGGACGTCGCGGCCGTTCTCGGCATCGGGTTTCTCGGCGGCTACACAACGTTCAGTACCGCGAGCGTGGAGGCGGCCCGTCTGGTGCGCAGCGGGCGTTCTGTGGGCGCAGCTCTCCACGCGGTGGCCATGGTGGTGCTCGGCCTTGCGGCAGCCCTCATCGGGCTGTGGATGACGGGCCCCTGACGCAGGAGCGACGCTGACGAACTGTCAGAGGTCGCGACCCCGGGGCATCGTCACGAGGTGACCGATAACAGCGATGACCACCCCGACCGCCACCTCGATGAAAGCGATCAGGATTTCACCGGTGGCCGTGATCCCCTGGGATGCGAGCGACGCCCATGAGCTGAAGGAAGCCACCCCGAATGCACAGAGTCCCACCCGCAGCCGTGCAACCTTCGATCCCCACCTGCCCGATGCGAGACCGAGCAGGAACCATGTCGGCAAGGACCCTACCCGGGGGCGATCGCCGCACCCGCCCCGGCATGGGACACTTGCGGAATGCCTGATCTGCTGCTGCTTCGCACCCCGTCTGCAAACCGCGTCTACGCCGGTGAGTCGGCGGCGCTCAGCGCAGCCGAACTCGAGATTTGTGCACCCTTTGCCAGCGGTATCACGGACGAGGAGTTGGCCGGCGTCGGGTACTTGGCATTCAGCACCGATGGCCTCACCACCGAGCAACTGGAGACGGTGTCCACCCAGTCCACGGCTTTCGCCCTGTTCGAACGCCACGATGATCTGCTGCGTCCCGTCGCACTTCCGAACATGGAGGTGTTGGACGATGACCTGATCACCATCCCCAAGTACCAGGGTAAGACCAACGAGCAGTTCACACGGCTGCTGCTCAACGTGACGCTGGCCTCGGTGGAGCGTCCGGCAAGTGGCCCCCGTCAGGTGCTGGACCCCCTCGCTGGGCGTGGGACGACGCTGTCCTCGGCCATGCTGCTCGGCCACGATGGGTACGGCGTCGACGCGGATGACAAAGCCTTCGAACAGATGGCGGCTTTCCACAAGACCTGGCTGCGCCGCAAGCGCCTCAAGCACACCGCTGACATCCGGCCGGTTCGTCGAGACGGCAAGGCCGTGGGCAAGCGCTTCGACGCCAGCATCCGGCTCGAGGATCGCACGCTGCAGCTCACCTCTTTCACCGGTGACACTCGTGATTCAGCGGACCTGTTCGGCAAGAAGAAGTTCGACGCCATCGTCACGGACGCGCCCTACGGCGTCGTCCACGGGTCCACGACGGACGTGCGTGGTGGAGGGAAGCGTGACCGCACACCCGCGCGTCTCCTGAAGGATGCCGTGGGCGTGTGGGCGTCGCAGTTGATGCATGGCGGGGCGCTGGGTTTGAGCTGGAACACCTTCGGGATGCCGAGGGAGGACCTCGTCGAATTGTTGCAGGGCGCCGGGCTGACGGTGAAGACCGACGGCCCATGGGAGCGCTTCGCGCATCGCGTCGACGCATCCATCCGTCGCGACCTCGTGGTGGCCGTCAACCCCTGATTCCAACGCCGGCCGGGTTCGGCGTCACCTCTTGGCGGGGCGCTCCACCCGTTGCAGGGACAGGTGCTCCAGATTGTCGGGCTCCAGATCGGCCCACTCACCGTCAAAGGTGAACTCGACGAAGGAGGCGGGCGGGAACGAGCACAGCAGCGCGTCGGACTCGCCCCTGTCACTGGCGTAACCCAACTGGGCCGCGAGCCGCGGGATCACCGGCTCGTGTGCAACCACGAGCAGCCCGGTGATGTCCTCCTCGGTTTCGCTGATGCGCTGCAACATCGTCTCCGGGCCGTCGGTGTAGAACACCTCATGGAATTCCGCCGGAATGGCAAGGCCCAGGGCTTCAAATGTCTGACGGGTACGCATGGCCGTCGACACCATGGCGTACTGCAGGCCCAGGCCCGCCAGCTCATGGCCGACGGCGGCCGAGTCGTCGCGCCCTCTCGGCAGTAATTCGCGGGCTCGATCACCGTCGGCGTTGTGGCCCTCGGTCTTGGCATGGCGCATCAGGACGAGTCTTCTCATGCCCTCCACCCTAACCACAGGTGGCCAGGGGCGGGCCGCATACGCTCCCGGGCGCCATTCTCCCCCGACGTTACGCACCTCTGCTCAACCAGACTCACCGCATCGACTGCTCGCCACGTCGTCCACCGCCGAGTGGGGCAGTGAGTGCGGAGTGTCCGGCCATTTTGCAGGCGCATCAGGGACACGAGAGTCCGAAAGTCGCCCCTGCGGGCACCGTAGAATTGGAGTTGGGCCAGCACGCCAGGTCCACAGCCGCACAGGACGGACCCCCAATGGCCTCGACTGCCGTTCCCCGGAATCCCTCCAGCCGTCGACGCATCGTCACGCGCATCCTCCTGGGATTCCTCGCGTTCCTCGGCCTGGTGATGGCGGGGTTTTTCATCTGGGCCAACATTGGCGTCATGGCAGCTGTGCCACAGCCTCTCTCCGCGGTGAAGGATGACCCGGCTGTCACCGTCATCGACCGTCCAGAAGCAATCGTGATGTCACCCGCGAACGGTGAATCGACGTCGGGTTTCGTCTTCATCCCCGGAGCGAAGGTGAGCGCTGATGCCTACGTCTCGAACCTTTCGGGCATCGTGGAGGACAGCGACATCACCGTCGTCATCACCAAGCCAACGCTGCATCTGGCCTTCTTCGACCTGCGCCCGCTGACAAGTTTCACCGACCTCGCTCCCGGCGTGGATCAGTGGTTCGTCGGTGGACACTCACTGGGGGGCGTCAAGGCCTGCCAGTTCGGCACGGATCCAGAGGTCAACGGGCTCGTCCTGTTCGGCAGCTACTGCGCCAACGATCTGTCCGCATCAGAATTGCCCGTCCTGAGCCTCGGTGGCAGCGAAGATGCCCTCAGCACACCAGCGAAGATCCAAGATGCCTCCGACAAGCTTCCCTCCGACGCCGCGTTCATCCAGATCGACGGCGCGAACCACGCACTCTTCGGCGATTACGGCGTCCAAGCCGGCGACGGCGTCGCCACCATCAGCGGCGACGAGATGCGTGGTGTTCTGACCAAGGATCTGAGCACCTTCTTCGCAGCAGCCTGATCAGATCAGCGTGCCGCCAGCGGACCTGGCCTCACGATCGAGCAGGGCTTGCTTGATCTCCAGCCCGTAGCGAAATCCTCCCAGCGAGCCGTCGGAGCGAAGTATCCGATGGCAGGGCACGAACAGGGCCGCCGCGTTCTGGGCACACGCCCCCGCGGCAGCCCGCACCGCGGCCGGGCGCCCCGCTCTCGCCGCGAACTCGGTGTAGGTAATGGGGTTCCCAGCGGCCACGTCCCGCAAAACGTCCCACGCCTGCTCACGAAACGGCCCGGAGTGTTGGCGGACCGGGATCGAGCGAGGGGCATCAACATGGCCGTCGTAATGTGCAACAACGGCCTCCCTGGCGGCCCCCATACCGGGGTCATCCGGGTCAGCTTCCGCGATGTCCTCCGGAGCTGGGCGCATGTCCGGATGGATCAGCGCGGCCAGTTCATCGACGGCTGCAGTCCAGCCGGACGCGATCACGGCATCCCCGTCGGTGAGGATGGTGAACGGCCCATCGGGCGTATCCATGGTGAAGAAGTAGCAGGTGCTCACGGATTCATTCCTTCTGTACGGCTCTGCTTCTTTGTGGCGCTGCGAACCTGCGCACCGGCCGCGTGCCACAGGTGCATGACGGCGTGGGAGCGCCACGGAGCCCACGCCTTCGAGTGCTCAGCGAGTGCCCGATGCGCGGCGGCCTTCGGCTGGCCAGGTGGAAGGATCCCGATGGATCTCGCGCCGGCCACGAGCGCCACATCCCCCGGCAACCAGGCATCCGGATCCCCAACGACACGCATGCTCACGTAGGAGGCGGTCCATGGGCCGATGCCCGGCCTCGCCTCCAAAACCCGGCGCAATTCCTCCGGATCGGAGCCCACGTGGATCTCAAGGTTGCCGTCGAGCATCCCTCGGGAACATTCCCGGACCGCTTTGATGGACCGACGAGGCAGCCGCAGGGGGCGTGCCGGGTCCAGGGGTTCGTCATCGGCTGGGTGGGGAACGTGTTCAAGGATTTGGGCGGCAGTGGGGAAGAGCCGGTTGAGCCCCGGAATGGAGGACGCCCATTGCTGGCCGGCGATGGACACCAACCGGCTGAGGTGGTCGGTCGCCCGCGTCACCGAAATCTGTTGGCCCACAACGGCGCGAATGAGGAGTTCGTGGGCGTCCACTGCGCCCGGCACCCGGATGCCCGGAGTCACCTGGAGCAGCGGGGCGAGCTGGGGATCCCCTGACAGCGCAGCATCGACGGCAACAGGGTCCGCATCGAGGTCGAACAGCCTGCGAACGCGGGACACGGCCGGGCCGACGTCGGCGACATCCGTCGCCTCCAGGTGGAGCCGCACCTCCCAGTCGCCATTGTTGCTGCGCTCTGCCGTGATGTCGACGGCGCCCGGCCCGTGGGGAAGGGAAAGTGTGCGCGCGTAGCGGAGTCGGCCATCATCCGAGACATCAGCGGCCTCCACGCCTGCGACCGCGCGGGCGGCGAGAAAAGAGAACAGCCCCGGAGCATCGAATGGCTGTCGCACGGGAAGCACCAGGGCCAGGCGCACCGTTGACGCCCCGGCTCCCGGGTCGCAGTCCCCGGCCCCCCGAGCAGAAGCTCTCAGATCGCTGGGGCGGACGTCGAACACCTCCCGCATCGTGTCGTTGAACTGCCGGATGGACCCAAAGCCGGCCGCGAGCGCCACGTCAGTGATGGGAAGGTCCGTCCCCACCAGCAACGCACGCGCGGTCTGGGCGCGACGAGCCCGAGCCAGCGCCACCGGTCCTGCCCCGAGCTCATCGGTGAGCAACCGACGCAGATGCCTGGTGGTGTAGCCGAGCCGTGCCGCAAACGCGTCCGTTCCCTCACGGTCGACGACGCCGTCGGCGATGAGGCGCATCGCCCGGGCCGCCACATCACGACGCACATTCCATTCTGGGGATCCGGGAGTGGCCTCGGGCAGACACCGCTTGCAGGCTCGGTACCCCGCTGTGTGGGCGGCGGCAGAAGTCAGGTAGAAGGAAACGTTCTCCCGCTTCGGGGTGCGCGCCGGGCAGGAGGGACGGCAGTAGATGCCGGTGGAGGACACCGCAGTGAAGAACTGGCCATCGAAGCGCGCGTCCCGCGCATCAATGGCCCGGTAGCGCTGTTCAAACAACGGGTCGCCGGCGGAGCAGCGGCGCCCCATGCCCAGCCCGGTCGTTGTCATGCACCCAGTACACCCGCTTCTACGCATCAGCGCTAGCGGAAAACGGACATCATGTCTCCAGTTGCCTCATCATCCTTCGACAATCGCTTCCGGAGGATCGATGAGCAGGCGGAGCGCGGCGACGTGTTGGTCGAAAGTGGCTTCCACTGCCCTCCCCTTCCGTCGCCTCCATGCCACTTGTTTTCCACTTCGGCAACCAACTCTTGCCCCAGCCCGCGTATTCTCGGGACAACGTCCGCACCCAAGAAGCGGCCCTCATGAAACGAACCCGGGACAACAAACCCTTTCCAGACTCTGACCCACGAGGCATCACCATGCACACTTCCCCCAACGCCGGAGACTCGTGAATCACCCACGCCCTCGAGCACCCACGGCTGACGGCAAGGCGCGCATGGGCACTGCCCCCGGACGCTGGGTCCTCGTTGCTGCGCTCCTTGGTTCCGGCATTGCCGGTATCGACGCCACCGTCGTCAACGTGGCACTCCCCGCCATTGGCGAATCCCTCGGCACCGGCTTCTCTGGGCTGCAGTGGACAGTGACGGCGTACACACTCACACTCGCGTCGTTCATCCTGCTGGGTGGTTCCCTGGCGGATCGCTTCGGGCGACGCAAGGTGTTCCTCATCGGCGTGGTGTGGTTCGCGATCGCCTCCCTGCTGTGCGGTTTGGCGCCCGGCATCGGCACCTTGATTGCAGCACGGACACTGCAGGGCGTCGGCGGCGCGTTATTGACCCCCGGAAGCCTTGCACTGATCCAGGCAACCTTTGCTCCGGCCGACCGTGCCCGCGCAATCGGCGCATGGTCCGGTCTGAGTGGCGTAGCGATGGCCATCGGACCGTTCCTCGGTGGATTCCTTGTGGAACAGATCTCGTGGCGTTGGGTGTTTCTCATCAACGTGCCCGTCGCGGCGATCGTGGTTCTTGTGACCCTGCGCCACGTGCCGGAATCCCGAGATCCGGCAGCAGCTCCGAGCCTGGACATTTCCGGCGCGACGCTCGGCGTTCTGGCACTCGGCGGGGTGACTTACGCTCTCGTGGAACAGCCGATGCTGGGGTTCACCGCCGTGCCGGTTGCCTCGGCATTGCTGGTGGGGATCCTGGCCAGCGTCGGGTTCGTCATCGTGGAGTTGCGTTCGCCCCATCCGATGCTGCCGCTGCGCATCTTCCGCTCACGCCAGTTCACGGCCGCCAACCTGGTGACGTTCACGGTGTACGGCGGATTCGGCGCAGTGTTCTTCCTTCTTCTCATCCAGCTTCAGGTGGTCAGCGGATTCTCGCCACTGGCTGCGGGCGTCTCCATCCTGCCCATCACTGTCCTCATGTTGGTCCTGTCGCCGAGTTCGGGTGCGCTCTCCCAGCGGATCGGACCACGCCTGCAGATGAGTCTTGGACCGGCAGTGTGTGCCGTCGGATTGCTGTTGATGCTCCGCGTTGGAGCGGATGCCTCCTACATCACCGACGTGCTGCCGGGGGTGGCCGTGTTCGGGCTGGGGCTTTCGGTCATGGTTGCACCCCTCACCGCCACCGCGTTGGCCGCGGCACCGGCGGAGAACGCCGGACTCGCTTCCGGCGTCAACAATGCTGTCGCCCGCGCTGCCGGCCTTCTGGCCATTGCCGTGCTCCCTGCCGTCGCCGGAATCAGTGGAGCGGACAACACACAACCGGCAGCCTTCGATGCGGGCTTCCACCGGGCCATGTGGATTTCGGCCATGATTCTTCTCGTCGGAGCCGCCATCGCTGCCGTCAGCATCTCCAACGATGCCCTGGAGGCAGAGGACTGACACGACCGCCCGCCCCCTGAAGAGGCTGTCGGGCTGGGACCGTGGAGCGCCTCATAGGTCAGGCGCCAATCACTTCAGGAGTTCGTCGACGCCAGGAAGTTCGGAACGCCTGCACCGGAGAGCTCGCCGGGACGAACAGGGCGGCCAGATACGGCCAGCAACAGCGCAATGGCTGAGCCGCGGACTTCGGGACCTTCTCCG
>CBDTVQ010000023.1:0-13186 GCA_965364045.1 uncultured Tessaracoccus sp.
CATGTTTCGAGGCGGGCACGGGCTCGCTCCATGCGCCGATTCCCGAGAAGGAGGCGTCCGTCGGGAAAGGGATTGGTGAAGATGTCATCCGGGTAGTGCTGCCCGGCAAGGTATTCAGCCACCGCGAAGATCGCCTGGTGGTTCTCGGACCAGAAGCACATCGAGTCCGTTCCGGCTTCGTCCATCCAGTACCGAAACCCCAACAGCGTCGTGCGGATGCGATGTCGCAGACCGGGGCTGACGTTGGCGTTGTCGCATCCAGCGATGCGCAACAGCGTCAGGACACGGAAGTCTGCACAGTCATGCCGGGCGTCGACGAAGTCGCACAACGCGAAGGCTGCGGCTTCATCAATGGAGTCGCCGGCCAGCAAGCGATCCAGATCAGCCATTCCGGGCGGGGCCATCTTGATTGCCATCCCGGGATCCGCTGGCGGCCCAGTCCTTCGCCGTCGGATCACGTTGCCGCCCGCGTGCGCTGTTCCTGCAGCCTGGCCTGATTGTCGAGGCAGACATTGCGTGTGAGGGGATAGCGTCGCGCAACAATCCATCCCAGTGAGAGCAGCACGGAAATACCCACGAGCATGAACAGTCGGATTCCAAGAATGGCTGCGTCCGGTTGAACGGGGACCTCGTTTGCCCTCGGCGCGGCGTAGCCGGTGACCTCCAGCACGATCCCGAGCATCTGGATCACCAGCGCCGAGGCGATGCCACGAGTGAAGGTCATGAGTCCCGCGAACGAGCCGGCGTTTCGTTGTCCGGTCTGGAGTTCTGCGGCATCCAACACGTCGGGGAAGATCACCCAGCTCATCAGCTGGGCGCCGGACATGCCCGCGGCCAGGATGAAGGCGAAGGCGTAGACGGCCACCACCGGGCCGTCGGAGGGGAACAACGCGACAGCAGCGACGCCCACGATCGCCACCGGCAGGAGGGTGTAGTAGATCCGGTGCTTTGACACCCGTCCCACCAGCCAGGTCACGATGGGGAAAGCGATCACGTTGACGAGGATGAAGGTGCCGAGGAACACCTGGGCGTTGGCGCCCACCACCACATAGAGAGCGAAGTACAGGACTGTGGCGGAGACGATGTCCATGGCGAGGGAGTGGCACAGGTACATGCCGAGAAGCCGTCGAAACGATGCGATGCGCAGGGGATGAACGAAGGTCCTGACCCGAAACGGCTCGATCTCGTGCGGCACGGGGACACGTTCGCGACAGAGCAGTGCGACACCGAGCATGCAGGCGGTGAACACGACGCCGAATCCCAGCACGATGGACGCATACATCGTGGACAGGGACATCTCGTCGCTGCGGTACTGATCGAACAGCCACGACGCCAGCAGCGTCACGGAGGCCGACGCCACCGTGGAGAACAGCAGACGGGTGGTGTTGACCTTGTTGCGCTGGCCGTAGTCAGCGGTGATCTCGGTGGACATCGACGCATAGGGGACAGCCATGATGGTCTGCACCGTGTTGTAGGCGATGTAGGACACCATTGCCCACACCATCCGGCCGATCTGTGAATCGAGGATGGGGAAGGGCAGCCACAGCAACGCCATCATCGGGATCAGGAGGACGGCGCCCGCGAGGATCCAGGGGCGACGGCGCCCCATCCGGGTGCGCGTGCGATCCGAGATGGCACCCATGAGGGGGTCGTTGACCGCATCCCACAGCTTCGCGACGAGCACGGCTGTGCCGGCCAGGCCCGGGCTGAGTCTGACTATGTCGGTCAGAAAGATGAGATAGAGCACCGCGATGAGCGACGACGCGCCGCCGGCATAGATGTCACCGGCCGCGAAGACCAGGCGCTCCCGGACCGTGATGTCTCCCGCCGCCCCGCGGCCCCCCGTCGTGGAACTCACGCGCCCAGTGTGACAGGGATGGGACACGTTCGTGAGACTGTGCTTGCCGACGGCGGTCAGGGCGGTTAGTCTCGGAACGTGGCATCGCGAGTACTGCTCCTCCGTCGCCGCAGCGAGGCACAGTCCTGAACTGCCAGCCTCCTCGCTGCGGGGATCTGCCGTGTCTGGCGACAATGACAATCCCAGCCGAGGAAGCAGCATCATGAATCAGTTCACCACTCGCGTCCAGCAGAAGCCCGTACAGAAGCCCACACCCATGCCGGTGGGGCGCTACCGCGCCTTTGAGCCCGTCCAGGTACCCGACCGAACCTGGCCGGACCAGAAGATCACCAAAGCCCCGCGCTGGCTGTCGACCGATCTGCGTGACGGCAACCAGGCACTGATCGACCCCATGACACCGGCGCGCAAAATGCGGATGTTCGAGATGCTCGTCGGTCTGGGGTACAAGGAGATCGAGATCGGCTTCCCGTCGGCCTCGCTGACGGATTTCGACTTCGTCCGCAAGCTGATCGAGGGTGGTCACGTTCCCGAGGATGTCACCATCTCCGTTCTGACTCAGGCCCGCGAAGACCTGATCAGCCGCACGGCGGAATCGCTGATTGGCGCGAATCGCGCAAATATCCACATGTACAACGCCACTGCGGAGCTCTTCCGTCGGGTGGTGTTCAACATCGACGAGAGCCAGTGCATCGGCATGGCCACACGTGGCACCGAGATGGTCATGCAGTATGCAGACAAGTACCTGCGCGACGTGGAGTTCGGGTACCAGTACTCGCCAGAAATTTTCACGCAGACACCCACAGACTTCGCCGTCGAGGTCTGCAACGCCGTCATCGACACGTGGCAGCCCAGCGCAGAGCGGGAAATCATCCTGAACCTGCCTGCGACAGTCGAGCGTTCCACCCCCAACACCTACGCGGACCAGATCGAGTACTTCTGTCGCAACGTGAAGAATCGCGAACACGTTGCTGTCTCCCTGCATCCTCACAACGACCGTGGCACCGCCGTCGCCGCCTCGGAACTGGGCCAGATGGCCGGTGCGGATCGTGTGGAGGGATGCCTCTTTGGTCACGGCGAGCGGACCGGCAACGTCGATCTGGTCACGCTGGCACTGAACCTGTACACCCAGGGCATCGACCCCCAGCTGGATTTTTCTGACATCGACCACGTTCGACGCACCGTCGAGTACTGCACCGGCCTGCCCGTGCATCCGCGCCACCCCTACGCCGGTGATCTGGTGTACACGGCCTTCTCCGGCTCCCACCAGGACGCCATCAAGAAGGGGCTGGAATACCTGGAGCACATGGCCGCCCAACAGGGCAAAACCGTGGCCGAACTCGAATGGGAAGCGCCGTACCTGCCCATCGATCCCTTCGACGTGGGCCGCTCCTACGAGGCAGTCATCCGGGTCAATTCCCAGTCCGGCAAGGGTGGGATGGCCTACCTGATGAAGTCCGAGGCGAAGATGGACCTGCCCCGTCGCCTGCAGATGGAATTCAGCCGCGTCGTACAGGATCACACGGAAGCAGCCGGTGGCGAGGTCAGTTCGCAGCAGATCTTCGAGATCTTCACTCGTGAGTACCTGACTGGGGGCGCTTGGGCACTGACATCTGCTGGAACCTCCTCCCAGAATGGTGACTTCAGCATCAACGCGGTGGTCAATGATCCCGAGGGCAACAACGTGGAGCTCTCCGGCGAGGGCAACGGTCCGGTCTCGGCCTTTGTCGATGCACTCGGGGAGACCGGTGTGAAGGTGACCGTTCTGGACTACAGCGAGCACGCACTCGAATCGGGTGATGACGCGAAGGCCGTCGCGTACGTGGAGTGTGAGGTGGGTGAGGGCGACGGCGCCGTAGTGCTGTGGGGCGTCGGCGTGGATACGAGCATCACGAGCGCGTCCATGCGAGCCATCCTCAGCGCAGTGAACCGCACTGTTCGTCGGTGATCGGCTGACTCGAACTTTTGGCTTTCGGTGACCGGGCGGGCGACCGTGGGGCATGATTCCTCACGGCCTCGCCTGTCGTTCACACCCAAAGGTTGTCATGCTCAGCAATTCAGGATCTGGGCACTGGAACTGCTTTCTCATCTCTGATTCCACGGGGCCACAGCCCGGTTCGTGGTCAGCATCAGGACAGGGTTGAGGCCTGATCCTGGCAGCTCATCAACCAATCAGCCCCTCGCTGAAACCTCACAAAGGACTGCCGTTATGACCGGTCAACTGGACGAGCTGATCAGACGCCATGTCGACGACGGCACTGTGCCCGGAGCGGTCGTTCTGACTGATCGGGATGCACCTCACACCGTCGTTGCAGGGTCTATTGAGCTCGCCGGTGAAGCAATGCGAGGGGACGAGATCTTTCGGATTCAGTCCATGACGAAGGCAATAACGGCCGTCGCCGCACTGCGACTGGTGGAGGCGGGGCGCTTGAGCCTGGATGCCGAGGTGGACGAATGGCTGCCAGAGCTGTCCGGTCGACGCGTGCTGTCCAGCCCGACTGCTGAACTCTCGGACACAGTTCCCGTTGAGCGACCCATTACGTTGCGGCACTTACTGACCAATACCTGTGGGTACGGCATGGCGCTTGTTGAGTCACCTCTGAAGTCAGCCATGGCGGCGAATGGGACAGAGGCCGGGCCAAAACACTCGGGCATGGGTGCGGACGAGTGGCTGCGTCGTCTGTCAGACCTCCCCCTCGCTTTCCACCCCGGCCACGGATGGCGGTACCACCACTCGTTTGGGATCCTCGGCATTCTGCTGTCGCGGGTATCGGGGCAGCCCCTCGGCGAATTCCTGGAACGCGACCTCTTCATGCCTCTGGGAATGCATGACACCGGCTTCTGGGTCTCTGAGGACAAGCTGGACAGGCTGCCTTCGGCATACCGCCACGATGGGAACGGTCTCATCAAGACTGAACCGGCAGGAGCGGGTTTCCATGCCGGTGTGCCCCCATTCGATGTCAGTCACGAAGAATTGGTGTCCACGGCCGCCGACTATCACCGCTTCCTGCGCTTCCTGGCACGCGGCGGGCTCGTCGATGGGATTCGTCTGCTGTCGGCTCAGCACGTGGAGATGATGACGACGGATCAGGTGCCAGCCTCGAACAAGACTCGCGACAGCTTCTTTCCGGGATTCTGGAACGGCATGGGCTGGGGCTTCGGCGTCGCCATGCACACTGACGGTCCGCACCGTGGACGCTACGGCTGGTCGGGTGGCTTGGGAACCGACTTCTTCGTCGACCCCGACGGAGCCATCGGCATCCTCATGACCCAAGTGGAGATTGGCGAACAGACCATGTCCCTGCTCAACGAGTTCGAGGCCCTTGCCTGACTCGGCAACGTCGTCCTGAACCGCCCGCCCTTCATCACCTTTGAGCCTCGAGGTATTTCTTCAGCGTGTCGAGCCAAGCCGGGCTGGGGGGATCAAAGCGGGCGTGGACGGAGGAAGGCGGCCGTTGGTGAGTGTTCCGGAGTGTCAGGTGACGTCGTCGGGATCCGGGATGAGGCTGTAGACCCACATGTCGAGACGCCGATCTCCCACTTTCTGCCATTGACGCAGCAGGCCCTCCCGCATGAATCCGCACGCCTCGGCAAGACGCCAGGAACCTTCATTCCATGGCTCGACGAACAACTGCAATCGTCCGACGCCGGGCAACGTCACCGCCCAGGCTGTCAAGGTGGCCAACGCATCCTGAGCGTGTCCCCGGTGCCGAAATTCCTCGGCCACCCAGTAGCCGATCGTGAGGCGGCCCCGATCGAAGTCTCTGGTCCACAGGCCGATGCTGCCAACGGCCTGCTTGCTGCGGACATCCGTGATCGCGAAGGACAGACCTGTGCCATCTGTTGCACGCCGCCGCTGCCGGTGAAAATACGCGGCGATGTCCTCGTCCGATCCGCTGCTGGGGACAGATGTGATCACGGGGATGACCGGGTCGGACGCCACTGACCGGATCAGTGCCGCGTCTCTGTCCTCCCATGCGCGCAGTTGTACCAATGGGCCGGTGAGGGTGGGAACTGTCGTCGGGATCATGATGGAACTCCTCAGGCGCTGCCGAATCGTCGTTCGCGGTCGCAGTACTGTTCCACCGCGGACCACAGGTCCAGTCGGTCGAAGTCCGGCCACAGCCTGTTCAGGAAGATGAACTCGGCGTAGGCCGATTGCCACAGCAGAAAATTGGACGTGCGCTGCTCGCCGGAGCTGCGCACGAAGAGGTCGACGTCGGGGATCTCAGGTTCGTCGAGGAACTTGCGGAACCGATCCTCGGTAATGCGTTCCGGGTCCAGCTTGCCCGCCTTGGCCTGTCGTGCGATCTCCCGCACGGCGTCGACGATCTCAGCCCGGCCGCCGTAGTTCACACAGAACTGCAGTGTGAGCTTGGTGTTGGATTCGCTCTGCCGCTCTGCTTCCTCGAGTTCGCGGATCACCGAGCCCCACAGACGTGGCCGCCGCCCAGCCCAGCGAATGCGGACGCCCATGGCGTTCAGCTCGTCGCGGCGACGGTGGATGACATCACGGTTGAACCCCATCAGCCAGCGCACCTCGTCGGGGGATCGCTTCCAGTTCTCCGTGGAGAAGGCATAGGCAGACAGGTAGGGGATACCCATCTCCAGAGCACCGTGGATGACCTCGAGCAGCGACGCCTCGCCGCGGGCGTGCCCTTCGGTTCGCTTCAGGCCCCGTTGCTTTGCCCAGCGGCCATTGCCGTCCATGACGATCGCCACGTGTTTGGGCAGCCGCGACGACGAGATCTGCGGAGGGCGCACGCCGCTGGGGTGCGGCGAGGGGGAACGATAGGGATCTGCCACGTTCACAGCCTAATGTCTCGCGAGACGCTGAGGTGCTCTTCGGCTCCTAAGTGGTGGCCCCAGTGGTCAGTCGCTGAGATGCTTTGTCCTTGCGCAACTGGGCGTACATCAGACCCAATATTATCGCCCACGCCAGCATGCGAATGGCCATGGCGCGGATGCTGTCGACTGCGACAACGTCTCTGTAGAGTGTCAGCAGGATCAGCATGACAACGGTATGAAGGCTGAATGTCGCAGTGGCTGCAGACCAGGCCAACCTACTATTTCGCCAAATCAGAGTGGCGGTGACAAGGGCGGTGAGGATGCCCGCGGTGTAGTTGTAGACAGGAACCCAGTCGATGACGTAGTAGCCGGGATCGTTGCCCAATAACACTTGCACACCTGCGACGACAGCCATTCCTCCGATGATCAAGGCCAGGATGGCTGCAATTTTGGTGAGGATGGAACTCATGAGAATCCTTATCTCCTGTTCATAGAAGTGGAGCGGCCTGGTTGTCGTCGGCCGTCGCTGCGAGTCAGGCAGTGTGCCTCGTGGGCTGAAGCTTCATCCGCTGGGGCGGGCGGGTACCATGAAACCAGACACGAGTGTATCATTTCATACTACGTGGCCGAGCAACGAACCACGGATACGACTGAGGGAAGGTACAACATGCGGATCACAGAAGATACAAAGATTGCTGACATCTTTGACAAGTACGGAGACATTTCCGAAGCAATGGTGGGATTTGGGATGAAGGGGGTGGATGGAAACAAGCTCCGCAACTTTCTTGAAAAGAGGATCACGGTGAAGTGGGCCGCCCGCATTCACCGAGTGCCGTTGGACGAATTTCTTGTACTTCTCCACAAGGCGATAGCGCTGAAGGGAACCGAGTCCTCTCCTGAATGAGGGATCTGAAACGGCCCATTTCTTGCCAGAAATGAGCGATTACGTTTTATGCCAGCGTCATCTTGCTGATTGTTGTGGGAGTTGGGCTGGTGTGGGCTCTTCAAATCTGTGGAGAGCTTCAGCCCTGCTCCGCCGGTGACGCCCGGGACTCCTGATCGTGTAGTCCTTTGAGATCGATGACTGGCTATCTCGCTGTGTGGAGGGCAGGTATGCGTCGACTCGGCGGCTGTCTCAGGTTGGATACAACATGACGGTGACGCCAGCCAACCAAGCCTCCGATTCTTGGTGCTGACACGCTCGACAGGTCTCGCTGGCGGTGCCTGAGCATGGGACGCCGTCGCGACTGTCGGTCGCTTTTATGCCGTGCAACTGCCGCTCTGCTGCGGCCGGGCCAGTGTCCTAACAAGATATTTCGTGGCGGATGGATCAAGTGCTGCCTCAGTGCGCACTAGAGAGATGAGCCGAGCGGAGCTGCCGCGGGCCATCACGCGAGGGGCACAGTGACATGACCAAGGGATATTCGGGAGCGGTCGCCCGCTCCCGAGTGAGCACGAGCGTGAGCGTGACGCTGGTGCTCATCCTCAGTCGTTTTCCCTTGTTCGCCCTGTCTACGACCGCTGCCGCCGCACCACCAGCGGTCGCGCCAACGGCCGCACCACCAGGGGTGACCAACAGATGCAGGGGGAAGGGCGCCCTCTTCCGATTCGAGGACAACGAGGTGTCCGGGGGCCCGTTGTCGACGGCGACGATGTGCTCCGCGCCGACCGATGCCGAACCTCGGCGAAACCAGTTGCCTTGCCGTACAGCAGCGGCTGGCATGCATGTAGAAGGAAGGTGCCACCGATGAGGCAGATGGGGAGCGTGTCCCTGATCGGACTGGAGACGGTTGACTGGAATGGCAATACGTTTGGGAGCCTGCTTGGATTCGTGGCTCAGCTGAGCGTAGGGCTGTGGAGTCTGGTGATCCTCACTGCGGTCATCCGCTTCGTCTGCATATCGGCCTATCGGCGCTCCGCTGAGCGGACGGCTCTCGTCGAGTGCGGGGTGGCCAGCTCTGCCGAGCCGGCTACTGCGGGCGAGATCGACCAGACCCAACAGGTCGCTGGCCATCTGACCGACGCTGGACTGGTGCGACCGGCCCTGCCCGAGTCCGCCGTGCACGTGCTCGACGACCCCTCCACGAAGGCATGAGCATGGACATCGTGCTGGCTACCATTTGGCTGTTCGGTGGCGTCAGCATCGTCTACGTCGCACACTTCGGCCTCTACCTTGTGGGCGCCAATTTCTACGACGTGTGGCAGCAGCGGCGGAAGGGGTTGAGGGGCGTACGGCTTTCCGTCCAGCGCGAGGCGGAGTGCGCCGCGACGGCCACCTCGACCCACCGTGCCCCGAAGGAGGTGCCCGGGCTGGTCTCCATCGTCGTCGCCGCGCACAACGAGGAAGCGGTGATCGTCCGGACGCTCGACTCCATTCGGCGCAGCAACTACGGCTCCTTCGAGATACTCGTGGCGGATGACGCGTCCACTGATCTCACCGGGCAGCTGGTGCGCGACTATCAGCTGCGACACCCCGAGGTAGACCTGCACATTGTGGAGATGAGCCAGAACGTTGGCAAGGGTGCGGCGCTCAATGCTGCGCTTCGCGAGCTTGCGCGTGGCCAGTTCGTGATGACGCTTGACGCTGACTCGATCATCGAGCCGGACGCCATCGCGAACGCACTGTCCTACTTCAGGGATCCCCGCGTGGCCGGTGTCGCCGCCAACGTGCAGATCCTGCATGAGAAGTCGACGCTCAGTATTTTGCAGCGCTTCGAGCACTTGATCAGCTACCGCTCGAAGAAGCTTTACTCGCTGCTGAATTGTGAGTTCGTGGTGGGTGGCGTGGCTTCCACCTACCGGATGCGCGTGCTGCGCAAGGTGGGCTTCTACGATACGGACACCCAGACTGAGGACATCGGCTTGAGCGCGAAGATCACCAACTTGGGTAATCGGCGTTTCCGCATGGTCTATGGGGTTGATGTGGTCGCAAAGACCGAAGGTGTACTCACGCTCCGCGCTTTGATGAAGCAGCGCTACCGCTGGAAGTTCGGGAGTCTCCAGAACCTCATCAAGTACCGCGGCATGATGCTCAACCCAAGCCGCCGCTACACCCGAATGTTGACCTACTATCGGATGCCGATGGCGGTGTTGAGTGAGTTAACGCTTCTCGCTTCGCCGCTGATCTGGGCGTGCGTCTTCTCCTGGACGGTGGCCACGCAGTCGCCTGGCCTGATGCTCGGCGCATACGTCACCATTTCTGGCTACACACTGCTGACGGTCTGGATGGATGAAAATCTGTCCGCGCGTGAACGCGCTCGGCTGTCCCTCTACGCGCCAGTGGCCTATTTCTTGTTCTACATCATGGAGATGGTGCAGCTCACGGCAGCGTTTCGTTGCCTGGCGCGTCCTCGCGACCTGTTCCTGCGTACCGGGAGCAACACATGGAAGTCGCCGCAGCGGGCCGCCAGTTTGGCGGTGGATGGTGCCGCGTAAGCTCCGGCGGATTTCCCGAGGACGTCCCTCGTGAACGGCAGGCAGACCCTCGTCCACCACCACAAGGTGGTCCCCACGTTGACGCCACTCAGAAGAACATCCTTTCGGCGGAGAGAGGCGCGCCTTTACCAGCGACGTCCTCGACAGTCATCTGCAGGCCAGCTACGCAGGCGGCATCAATATCCAACCCGGCAGGCGGTCGGGTAGGTGCAGCGCCCGTGATCCCCATGTTGCGCTGTATCCCGGCGTTGTCGGACATCCCAGAAGAACGGAAACACTTATGACCAGAATGAGACCCAGCCACTTGCGGGGGCATGCCAAGCTCATGACAATCGCAGTGGCGGTGGTGGCCATTGCCGCCTCACTGTTGACGCCCGGGATCGCAAATGCCGAGGTGCGCAACCCCGCACCCTCGGCGCAGGTGTCTTTCACATTCGACGACGGCTTCCTCAGTGCCATCGACCAGGCCGCCAAAACGCTCAAGAAGCACGGCCTCACGGGCACGAACTACGTGATCACCGATTGCGTGGGCATGACGAAGGTGCCGAACTCCTGCCGGGCCAATACCGATGCGAAGTACATGACCTGGAAGGAGGTTCAGAAGCTGCAGACCAAGTACGGTTGGGAAATCGGGTCACACGGGGTTGACCACCAGTGCCTTACCTCGGCCGGCGACGACTGTCAGACAAACAAGCTGACTGAGGCCGAGATGGAGGCGCAGTTGGCGGACAGCAAGTCGGCGCTGGCAGCACAGGGCATTGACGCGACCTCCTTCGCTCCACCTTACGGCGACTACGACCAGTCGGTCATGGCCAAGGTTGCCAAGTACTACACGTCGATGCGCGGTTTCGCGGACGTGGGCATGAACCACTGGCCGTTCAGCGACTACCTGATCACCAACGTTCCGGTCCGGGAGGGCATCGACACGGTGGCCACGCTCAAGGAGAAGGTCGACGAGGCCATCGCTAACAAGACATGGGTGGTGTTCACCTTCCACGACATCGTCAAGAAACCCAGCAGCGACCCCGACGACTACGAGTTCGGTTCCAAGGAGCTGGATCAACTGGCCAAGTATGTGAAGGAAAAGGTGCAGGCCGGCCAAATCAGATCCGTCAACGTGTCCCAAGGGCTCGTAACGGGCACCGACAACAAGTTGCCCAACGCCAGCTTCAACTCGGGCATCGGCGAGGGCTGGTCAACCGACGCTCCCGCAACCATCACAGCGGACGCTGGCGGCAATGGCAGCTACCCTGATCCGACATGGTCGGTGAAACTCGTCTCAGCTGGGACCCCGTCGCACCTGTTCTCACCCCAGGTCGCTGTCACCTCGGGGACGAACTACTTGTACAAGACATTCCTGAATGTCTCGGAGATCGCCTCGGGAGAAGTCGCCTTCTACGTCGATGAGTACGATTCGGCCGGATCCTGGATCTCTGGGCAGTACCGCGCGCGGGAGAGCTCCCGGTGGGTGGAGGAGCTCAACTTCAGCTACACACCAAGCTCGACTTCCGTAGCCACTGCCAGCCTCCAGGTGATCCCGGAGGGGACCGGCATCACGGCCTACCTGGACAACGTGGAGTTGCTGGCACTCGGCGAGGAGACACCGCCCCCGCCGCCCGCGAGCCCGGTGGCCAACGGCACCTTCGACGCTGGTATCGGCGACGGCTGGAGCACCGACGCTGCAGAGACGATAACGGCCGACAGTGCCGGCAATGGCGCCCCTGCCAACCCGGTGAACTCGGTGAAGCTGGCCGGAGCCTCGGAGACTTCCCACTTGTTCTCACCAAAAGTCGACGTCGCCTCGGGTAACTACACCATCTCGGCCTACCTCGACATCCAGAACCGCACCGCCGGTGAGGTTGGCTGGTACATCGACGAGTACGACGCAGGCGGCAACTGGATCTCAGGGCAGTGGAAGCTCGCCAACACCGAAATCGGTGTCTTCAACGTCGACTTGTCCTATTCGCCGAGCACGACTGAGGTTACTCAGGCCAGCCTGCAGGTGTATGTCACCGGCGACTCCGGAGTACTGGCCTACGTCGACGACGTCCGCTGGTGGCGGCCCTGACAGCGGGGCGGCCGTTGGCACTGGTCCTGTTGATGACTGGCCTGCTGCTCAGTCTCGCCGGTTGCGCACCACGCGAGGTTTCGCCCCCGCCTGATCTGGTCCTTGACCTGCTCCAGCAGGACTGGGAGTACACGCCGGGGGTGACAGCCGACGACGACGGGCTGAAGATCGGGCCCACCATGCGCAGTATCGTCGAGCAGGACGGTCGGGGAGGCCAGCCGAACCCGCCACTCAACTTGGCGGGCACGCACCTGGTGGTCGGGAACGAATTCTCCCTCAGTGCGTCCTTCACCAAGGTCAGCGCCGGTGCGTCCTGGACGCTCTACGACAGCCCGCCGATCATCGCCGACGAGTTCCTGATTGAGCCGGCAGGTCTACGGCTCACCCTCCGCGGCGACGACCTCGAAATCGTGGTCCTCGATGGCTCGCCCCAAGAAGACGTCACCTCCCCTCAACCGGTGCACAACGAGCACGTGACCGTCTCGAATCCGGAGGCAGCGCTCACGGTGCACCGGACCGGGGACACGCTCGAGGTCGCGAGCGGCGGTGACACCGTGTCGTCGCTGAACCTCGGCGGGGTGTTCGAGTCGGGGAAGCTGTGGCTGGGGCTTTCCAGCCATGATGGCTCATTCCAGGTCCGCTCCCTCACCGCCACCGCTCCCGAGGGCGCCACGCTGAGAACCGCGGGCCCCGCGGTAGCGCGCGCCGAGCAAACCGTCGACGGGCTGCAGGCCCTGGCCGCTCGGATCCGGCCAGGCTTCACTGTTGGTGCGGCGGTGGCACTCGGCCCGCTCGCCTCGGACGCGGAATACGCTCGGGAACTTGTCGGCAACTTCGGCGCCCTCACGCCCGAGAACGCGATGAAGCCGCAGTTCCTCTCCCCGGAACAGGCCGTGTACACCTTCGAAGAGGCCGACGCGATCCTCGCGATCGCCGAGAGCAAAGGCATGGCGGTGCACGGTCACACCATCGCCTTCACCGAGGCGATGCCCCGCTGGATGCAGGATCTCCCCACCGGCACCGCCCCGGAGCGCAGTGCA
>CBDTVQ010000024.1:0-12790 GCA_965364045.1 uncultured Tessaracoccus sp.
CAGGGTCATCTCCGCAGCGGCATCCTCGGCGAGACGCATGATCACGTTGAGCGATTCCCACCGCTCACGCTGGCGACCCATGGAGGTGGGAGCCTCCGGTGACCATCCGGTGGATGCGAGGAATGAGTCCATCAGTTCCGGTACGGATCCCTCCGGCTCGGACTGGGCCACCCGCCCCAGGACGGTGATGGCCTGGCGCACCTCCGCGCGGTCATAGAACTTCTCCGTCCCGCGCACGCTGTAGGGCACCCCCACAGCATTCAGCGCAGCCTCGAAGGAAGGTGCCTGCGCATTGATGCGGTACAGGACGGCGAGTTCGGACCAAGACGTACCCGCCGCGTGACGCTCCTTCAGCCACCCGGCCACCCCCGACGCCTCGTCGGCCTCGCTCCGCACAGGATGGAACTCCGGCTGCGGCCCGGATGGCCGGGTGGCTCGCAACTCGTCCCGTGCATCCCGTTTCCCGAGCACGTGAGTGCTGGCGGTCAGTATCTCCGGTGTGGAGCGGTAGTTGCGCACCAGACGCACCACCTCGGCAGATTCACGCTCGGCAGCAAAGCCCAGCAGGAAGTCTGCACGTGCGCCTGCAAAGGAGTGAATGGCCTGGTTGGGGTCTCCCACCACGCACACGTCCGGGCGGTCATCGACCCACAACGAAATGAGTCGGTGCTGCACGGCTGAGACGTCCTGGTACTCGTCCACCACGAAGTGCCTGTACGTGGCACGGATGCGCTCCGCCACGGCCGGATGCTCGGCCAGCAAGGAGGCCGCACACAACAGGATGTCGCTGAAGTCCACCTGACCGGACGCCGCCTTCGTCTTCTCATAGGCAGTCATCACGGCGGCCACCTGGGCGGGAGTGGCACCAGTGACCTCACGATCGGACGCTCCTGCGAGTGTCACGTACCTCTCCGGTGTCACGTTGCTGGACTTGGCCCAGGAGATCTCGCTGTCCAGATCCCTGACCAGAGCAGTCTCAGAGGAGTGCAGAATCGAGGCGGCAGCCCGAGCGACCAGGGGGAAGGAGTTGGCCAGGACGGGTGGAAACTCCGAGCCGAAGGCCGTTGGCCAGAAGTACTGGCACTGTCGCAGTGCCGCCGAGTGGATGGTGCGCGCCTGGGCCGTGCGCACTCCCAGGGAGGCGAGACGGCTGCGCATCTCTCCTGCCGCCCGTGTGGTGAACGTCACCGCCAGCGTGGCGGAGGGGTCGTAGCGTCCCTCGCGCACGGCATGTGCAACCCGATGCGTGATGGCCCGCGTCTTGCCCGTGCCCGCTCCTGCAAGCACCACCATCGGAGCATCCAGGGACGTCGCCACCTGCAGTTGTTCGGGGTCCAGGGCAGCAGTCAGATCAGTCACAGGAGCCATTGTGCTCGCCCCCACCGACGAATGGACAACCGCCGAAAAACGTCGCCCTCGATTGTCGGGGGCGACCGCTAGGGTAATCCCAGATCTGGGAGGTGAAGAAGGACATGTCGTTGACGGTGCTGCAGGGAAGCCGATGGCAGGAACTCGTGTCATCGCTGTCCAGCTGGCTTTCGGAGGATCCCCCCGGTGTCTTCGAGACGGTCACCGTCGTGGTGTCCTCTCGTTCTGTGGCCCGCATGCTCCGCCAATCCATGGCGGCCACCCTTCCACAGTCAATCTGTGCCGGCGTGGAGTTCATCACCCTGCCCCAGTGGGTGGACGCGGCTGCACGGCGCCATGGATGTGCCGAGGACATGGCAGCATGGCGCTCCACCCGTCTCCAGCTCGCAGTGGTCGGCGCCCTGGGCTCCATGCTCGACGAGGGCTCCTCCCCCATCCTGTCTTCACATCTGGGCGCGGATGGCTCACCGTCGCGACGGATGCAACTGGCAGGACGGCTGGCCCGTTTACTGCGCCGCTACATCGAGTGGGCCCCGGACATGGTGACCGGATGGTTGGAGGCCCAAGCTCCTGACGAGGACGAAGATGCGGACGAGGACGTGCCCACGGACGCCACCGGATGCCCTCTGCCCCGGCACCTGACCTGGCAACCGGAACTTCTGCGGCGCGTCATGGAGCTGCTGGAGGTGGATCCTGTGGAGACTTGGCAGCTCCTGGGAGAGGCCTTGGTGACCGACCGCACCCCTCGACGCACGGGATTCTTTGCGCTGGCCGAGGTCCCCACCAGCCATGCCCGGCTCATCCAGCAACACACCAGCGGACACGATGCCGTTCTCTGGCAGATGGCCCCCCACGACGGCGAAGACTGGCCACTCTCGCTGCCAGCAACTCGTTCGCAGCTGGGCAGCCCCACTGTTCCGGGCCCCGGGAGCGTCGCGGTGCACGGCTCACACGGACCCGCGCGTCAGGTGGAGGTACTGCGGGACGAGCTCTGCCGACGATTTGAAGCAGATCACAGCCTGGAACCCCGCGACGTCCTCCTGGTGTGTCCGGACCCACAGCTGTGGTGGCCCCACCTCCGCACGGCCTTCTCCCCGGCATCCGAGGATCCGATGGCCCATCCCGGTCGATCGCTGCGGCTACAGCTGGGCTCGGGCACCCAAACCAACCTCGTGCTGCAGCTGATCCACGACGTGTTGCGCCTGGCAGATGCGCGAGCAACGTCCTCAGACATCATCGAGCTGATGCTCCTGCGTCCGGTGGCCCACCGCTGGCGGATCTCGAACCGTCGTGACCAGGTCACTGAGCTGGCGGCCGCGGCGGAGGTGCGCTGGGGACTGGACGAGAGACATCGCGGGATGCTCGGCCTTGCTGGAGTGACCCAGAACACCTGGTTGCGCGGACTGGACCGCCTCCTGGCTGGGCTCACCCTGTCACCGGAGACCACTGCTCTGCCGATCTCTGGTGTCCACACCGTCGGCACCTCGGATCTCGAATTGGTGGGAACGCTGTCCGAGCTGGTCTCCCGCCTGCGAAAGTTTGTGCACGGCTCGAACTCTCCCGCCACTGTTCAGGGCTGGGTGGGGCGTATCCGCGACATGCTGGCGGAGCTGGTGGGGCCGTCGTTCGAGGACGAGTGGATGTTGCTGGAGGCGCACACGGCGCTCGCAGACATGATCGAACACCTCTCACACAATGATTCGATGCTGGCCCGGATGGAGTTCGCCCGGCTCTTCGACACCGCCACGCGCGAATTCATCCCCCGGCCTGCGGTGGGAAACGGTTCACTGCCGGTCGTGGCAATCGGTGAGCTGAGCCACGTCCACTTCCGACTCGTCTGCATGCTGGGGATTGGTGACCCCGCCGCCGCGGGCGACGCCGATCTCGTCAATCTCGGCCCCAGCGTGCCCGAGCGCCGACGACACCGACAGGCACAACTTCTGACGCACGCTCGCGCCGCCGATGATGTGCTGATCGTCTCCCAGAACCGGGACGCCCGCACGGACGAGTGGCTTGCCGAGCCCACGGCTGTGACCAGTCTGCTCCGCGATCTGGGATGCAGCGTCACACGCGTCGACGCGCATCCGCTCCACGCCCACACCGAGCTGAACTTCGTGGGCGAGCGGCTCAGCTTCGATCAGCACGCGAGGCAGGCGGCAGAGGCCCTGCGCTCGTTCCGACCCGGCACACCCACCGCTCGCGAGGAACGACGACTCACTGCCCTGGCGCTGACGGGCTCATCTGCCCCGTCCCACGCAACGGTCGCGGATCTGCACCGTGTCCTCAAGGATCCGGCAGCCACGTTCCTGCAGTCCGCCGCGGCCGTACGGATCTTCACACCCACACAGCTCCGGGACGAATTGCCACTGCAATTGGATGGACTGGAGTCGTGGGGTGTGCAGGACCGGCTTTTGCACGCCCTGGCCTCCGGGTTGACCCCGGGCAGCGCGGCCGCTGCCGAGTCCAAACGGGAGTCGTTGCCACCCGGGCTGATCGGGAAAACGATGCTGACCAAACCCATGGCCAATGCCATTGAGCTGTGGAACGCAGCGGAGAAGGACCTGTCTGCCGCCCGGGTTGAGCATCGCGTGGACATCGATCTCGACGGTCTTGTCCTGCAGGACTCCGTGACCACGCACGGAGGACAACTCGTGCATGTGGTGGCCAGCAAGGGCATCAAGCACGAACTCCTGCCGTGGCTTCAGTCTCTGGCACTGGCGGCCATGGGAGTGCCTGCACGCGCCGTCGTCCATCGCATGGATCGTCAGAACTACTTCGATGTCTGCACCCGGCGGGAAATCGTGGCACCCCCAGCCGACGTTGCGCATGAGCTCCTGCTGATGGTGTCCAGGGCATTCCGTCAGGGACACACCCGTCTGCTGCCGCTGCCTCTGGAGCCCGCTCTGGTCTACGCCGGGCAACTGGTGGGCGGCCAGCCGGACCCCCGGCAGTGGGAACTCCGCACGCGGGAGTGGGAGGCGCCGTGGCGTTTCCTGACCCCGCCGTGGCAGCTTTTCTACAGCGACGAGGCCCCCCGCGAACTGCTTCGGGGTCAGAAAACGGATCGTGACCCGGTGTCGGCGCAGCCCAGTGCCTTCGGCGCGTGGGCCGAGGCCCTGTACGTGCCCATGTTGAAGGGCGGGATGTGAGCGATGTTCACCATCACCTCTGATCTCCCCACAGGTCCGCTACTCCTGGAAGCCAGTGCCGGCACGGGGAAGACGTGGACCATCGCCGCGCTGACGGCGCGCTTCATCGCAGAGACCAACACTCGCATGGACGAGTTCCTGCTCATCACCTTCAGCAACAAGGCGGCACAGGAACTACGCAGCAGCGTCTTCACGCGACTGCAGAAGACGGAGGCTGCGCTCGGTTCGTTCCTTGACAGTGGGCAGGCGCCCGATGACGCCGACACGGTTTCGGTCCTGCTCTGCCAGGGGGATGTCGAGCAGCGTCGACAACGGCTCCGTACCGCTCTGGATTCCTTCGACACGGCCATGATCGTCACCACCCATGTCTTCTGCCAGAGCATGCTCAAAGAACTCGGGGTGCTGGGCGACTGGGATGTTGGGGAGAACATCCTGTCCGATCCGCGATCTCTGATCGACCAGTGCGCCACCGATGTGTACGTGTCCCGGTACCAGGATGTGTCCCAGCCCACGTTGGATCCACGACGCGCGCTCACCATCGCCCGCGAAGCGTGTCTGTCCACGCTCGAGGTGACGTCGCAGTACGACGACGACGAGCAGTTCTGCGAGGAGGTCCGTCAGCGTTTCGCTGCCCGGAAGCGCACGATGGGGCTGGTCACCTTCGACGATCTCACGAGCCGCCTGCACGACGTCCTCGTCTCCCCCTCCGCTGGCGACTGGGCCGTCGAGGCCCTGCAGGATCGCTTCGCGGTGGTACTCGTGGACGAGTTCCAGGACACCGACCCGCAGCAGTGGCAGATCATCAAGCGCGCATTCGTCTCCCAGGAGCGCGTCACCGTCCTCATCGGGGACCCCAAGCAGTCCATCTACGGCTTTCGCAACGCAGATCTGATGAGCTATCTGGACGCCGCTCAGCAGATCCAGAAGCTTTCGCTGCCATGCAATCACCGCTCGGATGAGGCCGTGGTCAACGGTGTTCAGGAGTTGTTCGGAAATCTGCCACTGGGTGACCCCACCATCACGGTGGTGGACGTCGAGAGCAGGCACAAATCACGCCTGGACATGCCGGGCCCGGCCCGCCTCCTGCTTCGTCGCGGTAACGCCGACACGCTGAAGCACCCACCACACGAGTCCATTGCACACGACATGGTGGCACTGGCCCTGCGCGTACTGGATCTTGCCAGGGTCACCGAGGACGACGGCACCTCTGAAGCCCTGCGTCCCTGTGACCTGGCGGTGCTGGTGCGCAACCGAGCGCGCGGAGCAGAACTCGTTGACGCACTGCGGGATGCGGGGATCCCCGCGGTGTTCCACGGACAGGAGGACGTCCTGACCAGCGATGCAGCCCAGGACTGGGCGATGCTCCTGGCTGCGATGATCGCTCCCACCCGATCCAACATCGTGCTCGCCGCAGCCACTGACCTCCTTGGATTCGCATTCTCCGGCCTCGTGGATGGGGGTCAGGATTCCGTTGCAGCCTCCGTCCTGGTCCATCGGCTCATCCAGGCCCACGCCTGCGGAGGTGTTCCCGAGGTGCTGACGGTCCTGGTCACCGACACGGGACTCGACGCCCGCGTGCTGGCCCGTCCGGACGGCGAGAGAGTCCTGACAGACCTGCACCACGTTGCAGAACTGCTGTCCGGATCGGGGATCGATGACCTGAATGCACTCGAGGACTGGCTGCGTCATGCACGGGACGGCATGGCCGTCGACGGTGCAGAGACGCGCCTCGCCTCCGACGCCCCCGCGGTACGCGTCACCACGATGCACTCGGCCAAGGGGCTGCAGTTCGGCGTCGTCCTGCTTCCCGAGGTCAGTGATCTCATCGTCCAGTCGCGCAAACCTTTCCCGGTGGTCCTGGACGGGAAGAGATACCTCCATGTGGGCCCACCCCTGGATTTCCGGGATCCCACACGCAAGGAGTTCGAGCGCCAGCAGCGCGAGGAGGAGTTGCGACTGCTCTACGTGGCGCTGACACGGGCCAAGTACATGACGATCGCCTGGCACGTCGTCGGGAAGCGATCACAGACCGGATCACTGACGGCCCTGCTGTCCCGTGACCGGAGCACCACCACCCTGAACGACCGCTATGCCCGCGTCCCCTCACAGCCCTCGCTCAACCCCGCCCTGATCCACATCAGCGACCTCGACGACACCCAGCCACGTCCGGTACCCCAGCAGAGCATCGCCACCGCCGCACTCACGATCGCCCGCATGAATCGACAGGTGGACCAGGTGTGGCGCCGCACGTCCTACTCCGGGCTGACGGCGGGCCTGTACGAGCTGGGCCATACCCCCGTGCACGGCGACGAACCCGCCGAAGTGGACGTGTTCCAGCCCCCACCGAGCCCCGGCATGGACCTTCCCTCCCCCATGGCCCACCTCCCTTCAGGCGCAGCCTTCGGCACGCTGGTGCACGCCGCCCTCGAGGAGCTGGACTGGAGTCCCTCCGCCCTCGCGGACAGTGCAGCCCAGGTGGTGGAGCGGTTGGCTCCACGCTTCGGAATGGGGCCGGAGGACTCCGAGGTGCTCACCGCATCGCTGGTCCAGATCTGTTCCACTCCGCTCGGACCACTGGCAGACGGCGTGGCCCTGCGTGACATTCCCCTGGGACAGCGCCTCCCCGAGCTGGACTTCGACATGCCGATGTCAGAACTTGGCACATCGGCAACCGTCGGGGACCTTGCAGACCTCATGGCTGCACATCTCCCGGCCACCGATCCGTTGTCCGCCTACCCGGCGCACCTTCGATCCTCGCCCGCTGCCGGCGGCATCCTGCGCGGTTTCCTGACCGGCTCCATCGACGCGGTGCTGCAGACACCGTCACAGAAGTATGTGGTGGTGGACTACAAGACCAACAGGCTGCCCACCGGCCCCGGTGAGGAGCTCACCGTCGGCCATTACCAGGGCCCGGCCATGGCTGAGGCCATGATGCAGGCCCACTATCCTCTGCAGGCGCTGCTCTACAGCGTGGCACTGCATCGCTTCCTGGCATGGCGGCTGCCGGGCTATTCGCCGGACAAGCACCTGGGCGGGGCCGGCTACCTCTTCGTTCGCGGCATGGCCGGAGAGGATGCACCCGAGGTGGCGGGCATGCCCTGCGGTGTCTTCACCTGGCATCCACCCACGGCACTGGTACTCGCGGCATCCGAGATCGTGAAGGGGACACCATGAGCCGCCACGAGGTGCCCGTCGCCGCCACCGGCCTGCTGCGCGCCTTTGCCGAGGCCACGATGATCTCACCCGTGGATTTCCACCTCGCCCGCCGCATGGCCTCGCTGACACAGGAATCGGATGAGCGGGCCGAGCTTGCCTTTGCTCTTGCGACGCGCGAGCTGCGCCTCGGTTCGGTGTGTCTGGATCTGCTATCAGCCCGAGCACTCGTTCCCGAGTCCGGCATCGAGGATGGTGCAGTGGATGCAGCAACCGCAGCTCTACCCTGGCCTGAGACCGAAGAATGGCTGGAGACGCTCGCCGCCTCGCCCGCGGTCGCACACCCGGGTGAGGAGGGGCGCCCCTTCCGTCTGGATGGCTCCTTTCTCTACCTGGAGCGGTACTGGAGCGAGGAATGTCTCGTGGAGGCCAAACTGCGGCATCGCTCCAGCCTCCCCTCAACAGCCGTGGACGACGTGGCGTTGGACAGGGCACATCAGCCGCTGGCGGGTCTGAAGCCGGACGAGGAGCAGGACGCCGCCGTCCTCGCCGCCCTCTCCAACGCCACGACGGTCATCACGGGTGGCCCGGGCACCGGCAAGACCACCATGGTGGCCCGAATCCTGACATGTCTGGCGAACGAGACCCGCCCGCCCCTGGTCGCCCTGGCCGCGCCCACGGGGAAGGCCGCCACACGCCTGATGGGTGCCGTGGCCGAGACCCTCGGGGACGACGCGGGACTCAGACTGCGCGGGCTGACCCTGCACAAACTGCTCGGCGTGGTGCCCGGGCGCCTTCGCCGCACGTACCAGCGGGACAACCTTCTCCCCCATGACGTCGTGATCGTGGATGAGACCTCCATGGTCTCCCTCACGATGATGTCGTGGCTCCTGGAGGCGTTGTCGGACAGAACGCGTCTGATCCTCATCGGCGACCCGGATCAGTTGGCCTCCGTGGAGGCCGGCGCGGTACTGGCAGACATCGCCCGGTCTCAAGATCTGATGGCCTCAACAACCGGCTCAGCGGTTGTGGAACTGCAGCGAAATCGACGGAGCAATTCCGAGATCGTGGCGCTCGCGAGAGCCATTCAGAGCGGCGCCACGGACGAGGTCATTCGCCTTGCCACATCCGGGTCTGCCGTATCCCTGCAGTCCTATGACGGCACGGAATCCATCACCACCTTCGATGTGCTCACGTCTGACCTTCGGAGCACCGCCGAAGCCGTCCGACACGCCGCCTCCCGGGGGGATGGGGACGGCGCGAACCGGGCACTGAACACACACCGTGTGCTGTGTGCACACCGTGAGGGTCCGTTCGGCGTCGGCAGGTGGTCACGCGAGGCGAGGCTGTGGCTCTCGGACCAGTTCGAGGGCTATGGACAGGGCAGCGGCGCCTGGCTCGGTCAACCCCTGCTCATCACCCGCAACAGCGACATGGCCGCCAATGGCGACACCGCGGTTGTCGTCGAGGTGGATGGCCGGCTGATGGCCTCCGTGGATCGCGGACAGGGATCCGTGCTGGTGGATCCGGTTCTGCTGGACGATGCTGCTGATCTGCACGCCATGACCATCCACAAGAGCCAAGGCAGCCAATTCGACGTGGTCAGCGTGGTCCTGCCACCCGTCGGTTCTCCGCTGCTGACGCGGGAACTGCTCTACACCGCCGTCACCCGGGCACGCTCACAGGTACGGATCTATGGCAGCGCCGAAGCTCTGCGCATTGCCGTCGAGACCCCGGCCCGCCGGGCCAGCGGACTCGGCCGCCGAACCACGTCGAACTAGCGATGCCGGAGATTTCAGCCGGCCGGTGGCACATCCCCGGAATCCGCGCGGACGGCGGCAATGGCCCGGGCGACGTGTCCGATGTTGCGGGAGTTGAGGGCGGCGACGCACATGCGGCCGGCGTCGGTCCCGTAGATGCCGTGTTCGCCCCGCAGGGCCACCATCTGGTCCTTCGTCAGTCCGGAGTAGCTGAACATGCCAAGTTGTTCGGCGATGAAGTCCATGTCCGTGATGCCCTCGGCACGAAGTCCTTCGACGAGTTGTGTCCGGAGGCTCTTGATGCGTGTCCGCATGGCGGCAAGCTCGTCCTCCCACATCTGGCGCAGCTCGGGATCGTTCAACACTTCGGCCACGAGTGCCGCACCGTGTTTGGCAGGATTGGAGTAGTTGGTGCGGATGCAGATTTTCAGCTGGCTCAACACCTTGCGCGCAGCATCCGCATCCTGTGTGACGACGTGGAGCGCACCGATCCGTTCGCCATAGAGGCTGAAGGACTTTGAGAATGAGGTGGCCACGAGGAACTCGAGCCCTGCCTCGACAAAGCGGCCGATGACCGCCTTGTCCTCCTCGATGCCAAACCCGAAGCCCTGATAGGCCATGTCAAGGAAGGCCACGAGCTTCCGCGACCGCACAACGTTGATGACCCTGGACCAGTCATCGGCTGAGAGGTCGTAGCCGGTGGGGTTGTGGCAGCAGGCGTGGAGCACCACGACGGTGCCCTCCTCCGCCTCTTCGAGGTCCTGTATCATGCCCTCGACGTCGATGCCCCTGAGCTCGGGCGAGTAGTACCGGTACTGCCCCACCTCGAATCCGGCCCTTGTGAACAGGGCACGGTGGTTTTCCCAGCTCGGTGTGGAGATGAGAATCTTCGCGTAGGGGGTGAGCTGCTCGATGAAATCTGCACCCACCTTCAGCGCACCGGTTCCGCCGAGGGCCTGGACGCTGGCGACCCGAGCCAGAACGGAGGCGTCGGCGCCGAACACCAGTTCGCGGGTGGCCCTGATGTAGGCCGGGAGTCCGTCGATGCCCAGATACCCGTGGGGCTTCTTCTGCTCCGTCAGGCGCTCTTCGGCGACACGTACACACTCCAGCAGCGGCAGCGTGCCATCCTCGTCGAGATACACACCCACGCCGAGATTCACCTTGTCCTGGCGCACGTCCTTGGCAAAGGACTCGTTCAGGCCGAGGATGGGATCTGCCGGGGCCAGCTGAATGGTGTGCAACAACGACATGGGGATTCTTCGCCTCTCACGGGGATGCATCTTGTCCCACCTCAGCCTACCGCTGCGGGCTCTGGATCGCCTGCACATTGATCCGCTGCGGGCACTATTCTCCGGATGGTAGGTGTCCATCGAACGGAACAGGTCCAGTCATGAAGATCAACTTCAAACCGTCGCGCCGGGCCACCCTCGGCGTCGAGTGGGAGCTGACGGTGGTGGACCTGGCCACCCTCGAGGTGGTTCCTGAGGCGTATCGCGTACTGGATCATGTCGAGGACTCCGTCACAGGACCCATCCGTACCGAGTATCTCCAGAGCATGATCGAACTGGTCAGCGGAGTCCACGACACCGTCGACGGCGTGGTGGAGGAAATGCATGGGCTGATGACTCACGTTGTCGAGACACTGGAACCACATGGTCTGGCCGTCATGGCCATGGGCGCGCATCCCTTCGCTGATCCGAGCACGCAGTTGCCTGTGAAGAAGGCCCAGTACCGCCGTGTTCGGGAACGCAACGGGTGGTGGGGCTCCCAGATGGCAGTCAACGGCGTCCATATCCATGCCGGCATCGACGAGCGCGCCAAGGCTCTGCCCATCACCTACGGTCTGGCCCGGTTCATCCCCTATTTCATTGCCCTGAGCGCTTCTTCACCGTTCTGGATGGGCACGGACACTGCCTTCGCCTCCCAGCGAACGATGATGTTCCAGCAGCTGCCCACCAATGGACTGCCGTACCACATGGCCACGTGGAGGGAGTTCGAGCGCTACGCCACGGAACTGGAGGGCGTGGGCATGATCCAGAGCCCCGCGGAGATCCGGTGGGACATCCGCCCCTCCACGTTCGGCACCGTCGAGAATCGCGCCATGGACTGCGTCCCCACCGTTTTCGAGATCGGCGCCCTCACAGCCCTCACGCAGTGCCTCGTGGAGTGGATGTCCCGGGAGCTGGACGAGGGCCGGGAGATTGAGCGTCTGCCCTTCTGGTTCATGCGCGAGAACAAGTGGCGCGCTGCCCGCTACGGTCTCGGTGCCGAGGTGGTCACACCCCGGCCGTATGAGCACACCATGCAGCTTCGCGAGGGCTTGTTGACCTGGCTTCACAGGCTGGAATCGATCGCCGAGGACCTCGGCTGTGGCAGCCAACTGGCGGATTGCGTTGAACTCGTGCATCGTGGTCCCAGCTACGTGCGCCAACGCAGGGTGGCCAAGGCCAACGACGGTGATCTTTCCGCTGTGCTCAGGGCGAACATCTCCGAAACGATGGGTGGCCGACCACACTTCACCGACCACACATCAAGGATGAACAAGTGAAACCATTCCTGTTGCTCAGTTGCAGGCCCGAAGACGCGGCGGCAGAAGGCGAGCGCCTCTCCGTGCTGCACTTCTCTGGGCTGCGTGAGGATCAGTTGCAGCAGATTCGTGTGGAGGTGGCGCCGTTGCCGATCATTGATCTCGATGAGTACTCCGGGGTGCTGCTGGGTGGCGGACCCTACAACTCCAGTGACGCGGTCAAGTCAACCGTGCAGCTGAGGGTCGAAGCCGACGTTCGTCGTGTCCTCGAGGACATCTTCGCCGATGATCTGCCGTTCCTGGGGCTCTGCTACGGCATTGGCACCGTGACCGCACACATGGGCGGCATCGTGGACAAGACCTATGCCGAACCCGCGGGCCCCATCACCGTACGCCGGACCGATGCAGGTCACCGCGACCCGCTCCTCGCAGAAGTGCCGGAGACTTTCAAGGCCTTCGTCGGCCACAAGGAAGCAGTGCGTGAACTGCCCGAGGGTGCGGTGCTGCTGGTGGAAGGTGAGGCCTGCCCCGTTCAGATGTTCCGCGTGCAGAAGAACTGCTACGTCACCCAGTTCCATCCTGAACTGGATGCGGAGCACTTCATCGACCGCATGCAGATCTATCGTCACGCTGGCTACTTTGATCCAGAAACGCTCGAAGAGCTCAGCGATCAGGCCCGCGACGCAGAGGTGACTCCGGCGGTGCACACGATCCTGCGGCGGTTCGCGGAGCACTACGCCCGCTGAGGATTGGCCAGCTGAGAATTTCAGCAAACCACAAGGGGCTGACTCCACACACGTGGAGCCAGCCCCTTATTGTTGTTCCTGGAC
>CBDTVQ010000025.1:0-12471 GCA_965364045.1 uncultured Tessaracoccus sp.
CCCACCGCCTTCATGACGTTGCCAGCGAGGGCGAGGCCCCAGTTGGCGATCCACGGGAACATGGCGATGAAGATGACCGGCACCTCGATGCGGGGCGTCTCGCGCACCACTTGGTTGGCCGTCACCACGCCGATGAAGATGAGGATGGGCGCGATGGCCGCGATCGGAATGATCGACAGCAGGAGGCTGCCCAGGCTGAACAGACCAACCAGCAGCATGGCCACGCCGTTGAGCAAGGTGTAGCCAACCCCGGCACCCATGGACTTGTAGGCGGAGTGTCCGACGTAGACGGTCACCGGGAAGGGGCTGCCGAAGATGTTGCCGATGAAGCCGGAGCCGGCGTCAGCCAGGATCACGGGACGCGTCGGGTACGGGTCACCCTCGGTGTGGGCGGCTTCGATGTTTTCGATGTCAAAGACGAAGTTGGCCAGCGCCAGGGGCACCGCCGAAGCGATGTAGGGAAGGGCAACTCCGAAGTACTCCCAGATCTCGTTCACGTGCACCTGGGGTGGGGTGAAGCCCGCTCCCGCGAGTGCTTCGCGAATGGCTTCGGGCGACATGAGCCCGAAGGCCCATCCCAGCGCGGTGCCGCCGACGAGCAGGATCAGGCCGGTCGGGACCTTCTTGAAGATCGGCGACTTGCCGAACCAGTTGATGAAGATGAGCGTCAGCACCACGAAGGAGACGACAGGGGTCGCGAACGACTGCAGCATCGGGTTCATCGCAAGCAGCAACAGCCCGAGGCCCGCGAGGCAGGCCAGCAGCACGGTGCGGGGCACTGCGCGGCGCAGGGCGTCGCCGAGGAATGCGCCGACAAAGAGGATGACGTTTTCAATGAAACCCCACACCAGCGCGATGCCCATCGCCAGGGCTGGGTCGTTTGTCGCCGTGAACACCGGCAGGATCACCAGGAAGGTGATCGTGAAGATCGCCGGCGCGGCGGGGCCCGAGGGAAGAGCGGTGATGTCGGTGCGACCGAGCCGCTTGGCCATGCGGTTCGCAAAGATCACATAGGCGACCGAGGCGAAGAACACGCCGAGCCCGAAGGCGGGCACGATGCGCCCGAACACGAACTCCGTGGGCAGACCGACGACCACCGTGAGCAGCGCGATGACCGTGAGGAGGTTGGTGAGGTTGTTGGTGAAGAGGGCGAAGAAGGCAGCCAGGTCGCCCTTCTTCCACAACGGGAGTGGCATCCGGGACCCAGCGCGGCTGGGCTGGGTGGTGGTGGTGGTCACTGTGAAAACCTTTCGGCCAGAGCGAGGGTCGCCTGGTGGAACACTTCTAGGGGCGGATGGGTGAGGCCAGCGCCGATCATGCCGATGCCTGCCTCCTTGTGCGCGATGGCGGTGTTGATGATCGGCAGCATGCCGGTCTCCTCCACCTTGCGGACGTCGATGCCCGTGGCAACGCCACGGAAACCAAGGATCGGGATGGTGAGGTTCGGGTTCGTGTCCGTGGTGATCTGCATCATGGCACGCGAGTACTGAATGGCCTCGGACACCGTGCCGCCAACAAGCGGGACGATCGCCGGGGCGCAGGCCATGGCGAAGCCGCCAATGCCGTAGGTCTCGGTGATGGCGGAGTCGCCAATGTCCAGGCCTTTGTCCTCGACGGTGAAGCCGGCGAACAACGGGCCCTCGACGAACTGTGCCGGGCCAGTGAACCACTGGTCGCCGGTGCCGGCGACGCGGACGCCGAACTCGACGCCGTTGCGGCACATGGCCACCACGACTGTGGAGTCCTTGATGCCCTTGGCCGAATCCAGCGCTGCCTTGGCGGTTGCCATCCATGTGGGGCCGGAGAAGTACTCCGAGCTCTTCACAAAGTTGAACACTTCCTGCTGGTCCGCCGTCGAGAAGGACGAATTCAGAATGTGGGGGGCCAGCGCCTGGATCAGCAGCGTGGTGCCGGCGTTGTTGCGGTTGTGTGCCTCGTCGCCCATGTGGAGGCCCTGGGCCAGCATCATGCGCAAGTCGATCTCGCCGATGGATTCCATGGCGTCGCGCAGGATGGGTCCCAGCACGTCGCGCATCCAGATGAGGCGGTCGATGACGCTCTGGTCATTGGCGCCCATGCGCAGGATCTTCGCGAGCTGCTCGGACAGGTTCGTGTACGCGCGGTTGCCGTAGGGACGGTTCTCCACGATGTGCATGAACATCGACGCCGAGGTGACGCCGGCCATGGAGCCGACGCAGTCGTGCTCGTGGCAGGGCGCGAAGGTGATGCTTCCGGAGCGGGCCACTTCGTCTGCTTCGTCGATGTCCTTGGCGAGGCCCTCGAACACCAGTGCGCCGGTGACGGCACCCTTCATGGCGCCTGCCATGCGGTCGTACTCGATGGGAGGTCCGGCGTGCAGGATGGTGGTCTTCGTCATGCCCGGCACCACCTCGAGTGCGGGGGCGAAGCCGACGAGCACCGGTTGCGAGTTGATGATGCGCCCGACGGCCTCCTTGTTGGCTGCCTCGATCCGCTCGGCGATGTCAGGCCGGGCCATCTTCGTGAGGGCTTCGACGACGTCGGGGCGGCCGCCACCGGGCGGGCTCCACTCAAGGTGCGTCACGGAAGCGTGCTGCGCCCCGATGTCCTCGGCGAACATTGCGGCGCCGACGTTGATGACGGACAGCGGAGAATTGAACAGGTCTGTGATGGGGCTCATGCCCGGTCTCCCTTCGAGACGAATTCGCGGGCGAGCAGGCCCGTGTTGGTGGAGGACGATGCCCAGGTGACGTCGGCCTCGGCCAGCTTGGCGATCTGGTCATCAAGGCCCTGGGAGTCGCCGTCGGTGCCCAGGATGTAGGCCAAAATTTCCAGGTGGCGGCCCTCGGAGGCGGCCAGGTCCTTGGCCTGCTTGAACGCCGGCATCATCACGCCGACGGGATCCGGGTTGGAGCCGTAGCCCAGCACGAAGTCCAGGACGATGACGCCCACTTCCGGGTCCTTGGCCTCTTCGAGGAACCGCGCGATGCGGTTGGAGGGGTCAATCATGGGGTGCGGTTTGCCGTTGGTGAACTCGTCCTCACCAAAATCGAGGAACGTGTGGGCGCGCGACGGATCGTTGCCGCCCAGTTTGAACTCGGCCTCCTTGCGGATGTTGGCGTAGACGTCGTCGTACTTCTCCATGGCGAGGAACATGGCCTCGTCACAGATGGTGCCGCCGCAGTAGAGGGCACGGATGTACTTTTGATCGGCGGTGAGCTTGCCCCGGACTTCCTCGATGAGGGGCCAGTTGAGCGAGTGCATGTCCAGGTCCTCCTCGCGGATGCCAGTCAGCTTGACGGCCTCCAGCGCGGCGGGCTTGGTGCGATTGGAGAAGACGATGCCGCGCTTCTCGGCCTCGGCGGCGATGTCCTCGCCGGCCCCCAGGAAGCAGGCCACCGAGGGCTTGTGCGAGGCCGCGAGGCGGTCAAGTACCTTCGCGGCAACCTCGGCTGCCGGTGGCTTGGAGATGACGACGATGACGTCGGTTCCGGGATCGGCGTCGAGTGCCTCGATGCCGTCGAGCATCATGATGCCGCCAACCTCTTTGCTGAGGTCGCGACCACCGGTGCCGATGAGCTGCGAAACTCCTGCACCGAAGTCATGGATGCGGACGCTCATCTCCTGCGATCCGGTGCCCGAGGCGCCGACGATGCCAATGCGGCCACGGCGGACCTCGTTGGCGAAGCAGAGTGAGACGCCGTTGAGGATGGCGGTGCCGCAGTCCGGCCCCATCATCAGCAGTCCCTTCTCGTGGGCCTTGGTCTTCAGTGCAATCTCGTCATCGAGGTCCACGTTGTCCGAGAACAGCATGACGTTGAGGCCACTGTCGAGGGCGGCATGCGCCTCACGTGCCGCGAAGGCGCCGTTGACGGAGATGACGGCCATGTTGGCTTCGGTGCGAGCCTCGGCTGCGCTGGCAAGCGTGTGGTAGGTCACCGAATCGGGGGAATCGGCGGCGGGCTTGCGGTCCAGCAAACCGATCAAACCTTCGAGCGCTTCATCAGCCGATCCCTCGTCGTCGGTCACGACAATGAGGACGAGGTCACCTGGGGTGGAGTCCTCGATCTCCGGGGTGATGAGCCCCTGGTTGGTGAGGATCTCCTTGTTCATCGGCGTTGCCATGGCTGCAACGGCGTTGGTCACGCCGGGCAGGGCATTGGCCTTGGTGGAGATGGACATCAGCGACACGGAGTCGATGTAGGTGTTCTTCTTGACCAGGGTCCGAGTGGACATCAGCGTTCCTGACTTTCTTGGTGGAGGCGGACAGCGGTGAGCAGACCCAGTGCCAGGTCCGCTCCGGAGGTGTGACCGATGGCAAGTACGTCGGTCACGAGTTGGTGGGGGTTGTGGACGTCGGCTCCGCAGAGCCATGCATAGAGGTCCTCGATGGGTTGGACGGCACGCCCACGCAGCGCGCAGCGCATCGCCGTCAGTGAGATGTCGTTGGTGGCTCCGGCCTCGACGACGCTGGCGACGACCTTGTGCAAGAGGCCCAGAGGCCCGCCGAGGCGGCTTGCCACAAAGGAGGCCCCCGTCAGGACGTCGTCGCCCGTGGGAGTTAGGCCGATGCCGAGACCAACCAGTGAGGCGGCGGCACGATGTGTGGCGTCCTCGTTGCATTCGAGAACGGCCGCCCTCAGGGCGGTGATGCCACTCTCGACGCGTTCGGCGATGGCGCGCTCAAACTCTGACGTCTCCAGTAGGCATCGTGGGGCACCCAGCAGAGCTTCCAGGAGTTCCACTCGTGGGGCCAGGGGGAGGCCGTCAGTGGCACTCTCGTCCCACATGGGCGTCGCCGCCAGAATGATCACGAGGGATTCGCCGATGCGCAGTGTGTGGCCGTCGCTGGACACGTCGTCGCCCACCGCGATCCCGTGATGGTCCATGCGATCGATGCCCAATTGGAGTGAACGTGGCGCCCTCGCCACGCAGGCGGCTGTGAGGCTGAGAAGTTCGGGATGTTCGGTGGTCACGTTGACAACGGAGCGGAACGCGGAATGCACGCGGCCGCGCATGCCCGGGCGAAGGGCAGCGAGCACGTCGCGATCACCGCCCACCGCTGTCGTGTACATCGAGCCGCCCATGAGGATCAGACCGGGGCTGCCGTGAGAAGCGCCGCGATCTCGGTGAAGCCCTTTTCCTTCGCGTGGGCCAGCGGGCTCACTCCCCACTGATCCACCATCGCAGGATCTGCGCCGGCTTCCAGCAGCAGCCTGACGATCTCCTGCTGCACGGGGCCACCGTCGCGAAGGATGATGGCCTCCAGCAGCGGGGTCCAGCCACAGATGTTGGTGAGGTTGACGTTGACGTCGGTCTCCTCGGCGAGGTAGCGCACGATCTCCACGTGGCCCTTCTCGGCCGGTGGGTGGATGCCGACCCCGCCGAAGCGGGTCAACAGCGTGAGGTCGGTGCCTGCTTCGACGCCCATGCGGACCAGTTCGAGGTTCCCGGAGATGCAACCCCACAGGAACGGATTCAGGCAGATGTTGTCCTGCTTGTTGATGTCCGCGCCTGCCTCGATGAGGGCCATGAGCACGTCGAGTCGTCCGGCCTTCGCCGCGATCAGCGCAGCGGTGCGTCCGACGGTGTCCGTGGCATCCAGGTCGCGGTCATCCAGACCGGCGGAAATATCCTGAACTGAGGCGGTGGCCACCAACGTGGGCCACTGCTCTGCGCTCTGTGGGGCTGTCCTCATCGTGAACCTCATTGTCTCTTACGGTGCGTAGTTGGCTTTCGCCATATGGTATACCACATACATGAGAATTGTCTTGGCCCTTGGCGGCAACGCCCTCACCGGGCCCAACGAATCCGTCCAGCCCGCCCACCAGATCGCTGCCGTCGAGGCCGCGACACCTCAGATCGCCGCCCTCGTCGCCGAGGGCCATCAGGTCCTGCTGTCCCACGGCAACGGCCCACAGGTGGGAAACATCCTGTCCAAGAACGACATCGCGAGCCCCGTGCTCTCCCCCGTCCCCCTCGACTGGTGCGTCGCCAACACCCAGGGCTCCATTGGCTTCATCCTGCTCAACGCGCTCGACGCCTCGCTGGCGAAGGCTGGGCTGAGCACCCAAGCCACCGTCGTGGTGTCGCGCACCATCGTCGACGCTGATGATCCCGCCTTCGAAAAGTTCACCAAGCCTATCGGCCGCTTCGTGGACCCTGAGATCGCGCAGCGGTTGTCCCTGTCAGGGCAGCGCTTCGTGGACAGCGGCGAGCAGGGATGGCGTCGCGTCGTCGCCAGCCCGCAGCCCCTGGAGATCGCAGAAGCCTCCGCCATCAAGGCGCTGCTCGACGCCGGATTCCTCGTGATCGCCGGCGGTGGTGGCGGGATACCCGTCATCCGCGGCGAGAACCATGAGCTGAAGGGTGTCGAGGCCGTCATCGACAAGGACCTCAACTCCGTGTTGCTCGCCGACCAGATCGACGCTGAGGTGCTCGTTCTCGCCACAAACGTCGACAACGCGTGGCTCGATTGGGGCACGGACAAGGCCCGGGCCCTGGGCGTCGTCTCGGTGACCGAGATGCGCGGCCATCTGGACGACCAGCAGTTCCCGCCCGGCTCCATGGGTCCCAAGGTGGAGGCCATCTGCCGCTTCGTGGAAACCACCGGAGGCAAGGGCATCATCACCAACCTCGACAGCATCACCGCGGCCATCGACGGCAAAGCCGGCACCGTCGTCGTCCCGGACAACGAGGCCACACGCTGAACTGACCGCAGGACGCTCTACAACGCGTACGCACCTGGCCCATCGACGACTTCGCCTCGTCGGTGGGCCGGTTGCTTCCCCTTGGATGACTGGGATCCACGGCGAAAAAGCACGGCTTTTGGTCGCGTCTTCTTTCGATCAGTGAAACAATAGTCTCCATGAGCGTCTACCCACTGGACCTGGACACCACGTCCGTGAACGTCCCTTTGCCAGCAGCCAAACGCCTACGAATCTTCAATGCGGTCATGGGGGTGCTGCACCTGTCCTCCGGGTCCGCCATGGTTGCCCTCAGCAATGACTTCACGCTGCCGGTCTCGACATTCGCCCTCAACGGCCCACCCGGCACTCCGCTGTCCCAGGGCGTGACGAACCTCGTGTTCGACGTACCGCTCGGCATCGCCACCGCGTCTTTCCTGTTCCTGTCGGCCTTTTTCCACTTCCTGATCGCCTCACCCTGGGGCTTCCCTCGCTACGTCAGTGAACTCTCCAAGGGACGCAACCGCTTCCGCTGGGTGGAGTACAGCCTGTCCTCAACCCTGATGATCCTGCTCATCACCCTGATCCTGGGAATATCCGACATCGCTGCCCTCATCGGCCTTGGTATCGCCAACATCTCCATGATCCTTTTCGGCTGGCTGATGGAGATGTCCAACAACGGTTTGATGCACGGAAAGTTCGGGCGCTCGGACCGCGGGGAACGTGCCTGGTGGGCACCCTTCTGGTTCGGCTGCGTCGCCGGCATTGGCCCATGGGCCGCCGCTGCGATCTACCTCATCGTCAACGTCGGCATTGAGGGCGGCGAAGGTCCTCCCGGATTCGTCTACGGCATCATCGTCTCGCTGTTCTTGTTCTTCAACAGCTTTGCGATCAACCAGTGGCTCCAGTACAAGCAGATTGGCCGCTGGCAGAACTACCTCACCGGGGAGCGCACCTACATCGTGCTGAGCCTCGTGGCCAAGAGCCTCCTGGCATGGCAGGTGTTCGCCAACACGCTGGTGGGCTGACCCAAGGGGCGCTGGGCGAAGGCACTCAGCCCGTCCTCGCCTGCTGCCCGAAGAGGACATCGCAGGCCACGCGCCGTGATGTCTCAACGTGGAGATGCGCCAGTTTCCTCGCGCGATCCACGTCACGGTCCGCGATGGCCTCCGCGATTTCGTCGTGCTCCCGGCAGATCGCGGTGACGTCCTTGTTCTGGCGCAGCAACCACTGCAATCTGTTCCGCAGCGGCTCGAGCACCTGCGCGAGTACGGGATTGTGTCCCATCTCCACGAGCACGTCATGGAACTCGCCGTTGGCCGCGTCAACCGCGTCCCGATCGTCAGCCTTCATCGCGTCGTTCGCCGCCACCACGCAGGCGCGCATGCGTGCGATGTCCGCGTCGCTGGCCCGACGCGCCGCCAGCACGCACCCCATGACTTCCAGAGCCATGCGCACCTCGAAGATGTCGTCGAGGTCCTCAGGCTTGAGTTCAGTGACAACGGCCCCACGCCGCGGCAACAGAGTGACGAAGCCCTCCGTCGAGAGGTCACGGACCGCCTCCCTGATGGGGATCCGGCTGATGCCCAATTCAGTCGAGAGATCGCGTTCCTTCAACCGGAAACCGGGAGGGAACTCGCCTCCGGTGATCTTGGAGCGGATGTAGTCCTTGGAGACGTCCACCAGCGACATCTGGAGGTCGCCGGGACGATTGCCATCGGCACGGCTGGGTGCAACAGTCACGACGCGGACCCCTCTCCTTGTTGGGCATGAGGTTAGCCCAACAGGACGCGTACGAATGCACCGGCCAACGCCGCGTGGGCCCTGGACACTGCCGCCGACACGTTAGTTGGTGAGCCCTGCGAGGTGATTCAACAACTGGGAGCCGCTCCAGTTCGAGTTCACCAGGGATCGCCTGAGCGTGAGCTGTGGCATGTCCGCGCTCGGGGTCCGATCCTCCAGTTGGTACGCCGACGTGTAGCCGGCGGTGATCACCTGCGGCAGAGCTGCGTCGTTCCACGCGCCATACGGGTAGGCAAAGTGCGTCACGGGCTTGCCGATGATGCCCTCCAGCGTCTCGCGTGGCTCGTCCAACTGGATCTTCCAGTCCTCGCCGCTGTACCTGTCAACCTGGTTGTGGTCCCAGGTGTGGGCGCCAATGGTCATCCCGTTGGCGTCGAACTCCTTGAGATCGTCGGCTGACAGCCAGTCCTTCTTGCCGAGCGGCACGGTCATGACGAAGAACGTGGCCGTCATACTGCGGGCCAGGAGTTGTGGGAGCCCCTCGGTCTTCTGTGTTCCCTGGCTGTCGTCGAAGCTCAAAAGGATGGGATTGTCAGGCAACGCTGTGCCCTGCGTGAGGTGGGCGTAGTACTCGTCGGGGCCAATCGTCGTCCAGTTGTTCTCTGCGAGCGCGTCGAGTTGGGCGCGAAAAGTGGCTGGCGGACAGATCAGCAGGTTGCGCGCATAGTCGCCGTCCGCGGACGTCCAGTCACGGAGTTGGTGGTAACACAGCACCGGCACGGTCGCGCGAGCCGCCATCTCCGCAGCGGTGGCGGGCGACGGTGACGGCTCGGGCGAACTCGGAGACGGACTCCGGCTGGGTGAGGATGGACCCGGCTCGATGGGGAATGCAGAAATGGGGTCCGCGTTACTCGATACGGGCTGTGGCTCACCGTCCTGGCACGCGGACAATGCGAGGGCGGCCGCCCCACCCACGGCCCCCGTCAGAAGGGTGCGTCGGTTCATTCCAGCTCCGGGCATGCCCTTGCAGTAGCCAGCCGCTGGATCAGCGCCACAGCTCCAGTGGGCGCCTAGACTTTGATTCATGCTTGCCCTCCTCTCCCCCGCCAAATCGCTGGACTTTAAATCGAAACTGACCACGTCAAAACGCACCGAGCCCCGTCTGCTCGACGAATCTGCCGCGCTCATCGACGTCATGCGACAGAAGTCGGTGTCCGACATCGGCTCGCTGATGAACATCTCCGAGGAACTCTCGACGCTCAACGCCAATCGGTACGCCGAGTACAAGGATGAGCACACGCGCAAGAACTCACGACCGGCGGCACTCGCGTTCAACGGCGACGTCTACCAGGGACTGCAGGCAAGCAAGTTCGATGCCCGGGACTTCACCGAGGCGCAGAAGACGTTGCGCATCCTGTCCGGTCTCTACGGGCTGTTGCGCCCCCTGGATCTCATCCAGCCGTACCGGCTCGAAATGGGCACCAGACTGAGGACTGAACGCGGCAAGGACCTGTACCAGTGGTGGGGCAATGAGGTGACAGATCTCGTGAAGGCAGACCTCGAGGAGTCCCCCGGCACCGACGTCATCGTGAACCTCGCCTCAGGAGAGTACTTCAGCGTCATCGATCCCTCACGTCTGGGAGTCCGCGTCATCAGCCCCCGCTTCGAGGACCGCGACGACGACGGCAAGCCCCGCATCGTGTCCTTCCACGCCAAGCGCGCTCGCGGCCTGATGGCATCGTGGCTGGTGCGAAGCCGCGTGCGGACGGCCTCCGCGGTGACGAACTTCGAGGCCGACGGCTACACCTTCGATTCGGCGAGATCCACCAAGGACACCCCCATCTTTGTGAGGTGAACGTCGAGTTCCAACCCATCGATTTCTGTTCCTCCGTGGCGGCCCCCGTCCACGGATTGGTTGTTTCTTCACACGGCCCACGTGACGCTGTGGTTCAATGCGGAAAGCTCAGAACCAGACGGGCTGGGGGCGACTGAACCGACGACGTCGACGGGGCCCTCCCGATGACAGCCGGAGGACCCATGTCACAGGCCGCCACCAAGGCACCCAAACGGGAAGTCTTCAACTCCCGCAACTATTTCATCCTTGCCGCCATCGGTTCCGCCGTCGGGCTCGGTAACATCTGGCGTTTTCCCTACGTCGCCTACAGCGAGGGTGGCGGAGCGTTCATGGTTCCGTACCTGATCGCCCTCCTCAGCGCTGGCATCCCACTGCTGTTCTTCGACTACGCCATCGGACACCGCTATCGCGGTAGCGCCCCGCTCGCCATGCGAAGGCTCGGCGGCTGGACGGAAGTGTTCGGTTGGTGGCAGGTGCTCATCAGCTTCGTCATTGCCATCTACTACGCCGCCATCATTGCGTGGGCGGCGATGTTCACCTACTTCAGCTTCTCCGAGGCGTGGGGTGACGACCCGGCAGCCTTCCTCTTCGGCGACTTCCTCCGGCTCGCCGAAACACCTGGTGTCAGTTTTGACTTCGTCCCGCAGGTGATGCTGCCGATGCTTGCGGTGTGGGCCGTTACGCTCATCGTGATCTCGCTCGGCGTCAACAAGGGACTGGCATTCGCCAACTTGGTGTTCATGCCGCTCCTGCTGGTCATGTTCCTTTTCATCGTAGTCCAGGCTCTCTTCCTTCCGGGCGCCCTTGAAGGGCTCAATGCGTTGTTCACTCCCGACTGGAGCTCCCTGACTGATCCAGGCGTGTGGGCGGCCGCATACGGACAGATCTTCTTCTCCCTCTCCGTCGGCTTCGGCATCATGATCACGTACTCGTCCTACCTGAAGCGTCGGACCGACCTCACGGGCTCCGGCCTCGTGGTGGGATTCGCCAACTCCAGCTTCGAGGTGCTTGCTGGTATTGGTGTCTTCTCAGCGCTCGGTTTCATGGCCCTGTCTGCAGGCGTTGACGTGAGCGAGGTCGCCAGCGGCGGCATCGGCCTCGCCTTCGTCGCCTTCCCCACCATCATCTCGGAGGCTCCGCTCGGCCCCATCCTCGGCGTCGCGTTCTTCGGCTCGCTCGTTGTGGCCGGAATGACCTCGCTGATGTCCATCATGGAGGTGGTGATCGCCGGTGTTAGGGACAAGGTCGGCATTTCCAAGCCCATGGCCGTCGCTGTTGTCGGTATCCCCATGGCCATCATCTCCACCGTTCTACTCGGCACGACAACAGGGTTGTATTTCCTGGACATCACGGACGAATTCGTCAACAAGTTCGGCATCCTCGCTGGTTCATTTGCGGCGATCATCGCCGTTGCCTGGATCGCCCGGAAGATTCCTCAGCTGGCACGTCACCTCGATCGTTTCTCCAGCTTCCCGGCCGGCAAGATCTGGATGTTGATGATCGGCATCGTCGTCCCGCTGGTGCTTGGCTACATCCTCGTCCTGTACACCATCGAGCGCATCAAGGTTCCCTACGAGGGCTACCCGACCCACCTACTGGGCATTTTCGGGTGGGGTATGGCCGGATCGTTGATCGTCGGCGCCATAGTGCTGAAACTGCTCCCCTGGCGCAACAAGGATATGGTCGAGTTCGATGAAGTTCACAACGAACATGAGATCGCCGCACGCGCAGAGGGGGTGACCCAATGACCCCGGAAGCACTCATCATGCTGGTCGCCGCTATCCTGCTCATCTGGGGCGGGTTTGTGGCAGCCGCCGTGAACCTGTTCCGCCGTCCGGACCGCTCCGTCAACGACGAAGCGCCGCCTGTCACCAACCCGCAGTAGGACACTCACGCCGCTCTCTGCCAGATTGCACAAGCGTGGACTCACCGCTCCAGGAGGTTCCTTGGGGCGGTGAGTTTTCTTGCCCTTTCATCCACGTGAGCTCAGTCGACAAGGATCCCGGACTCGCGCGCCAGCTGCGGCGCCAGGTCCAGCAGCTGTTGGGTGGAGATCGTCGCGCCCTTCAACGACGCGGCACCGTTGACTGCCCCCAGCTCCGCTCCCCGTAGATCCACGTCCTTCAACACGGCGTTGTGCATCGTCAGGGTGCCGATCCGCGAGCCGGAGAATCCCATGCGCTCCACGGTCGCCTGGCCGAGATCGAG